>NZ_BAAGDP010000004.1:140142-147769 GCF_054660695.1 Turicimonas sp. TL08 | reverse complement strand
GAAACAAAAGCGCACAGCTCCGAATTGGCCGGATAAAAATTCCTTTTGTTCTTTAGTCGGGTACAGCCGAACTTTCGTAGCCTGCAACATCTCATTTCCTTATCTACTTTAATTGTATGACAGATCACTTACCCCTTCTGCACAAAAGACACTCGGTCACAAATCTAGTGGTGCATTTGATATTCACAACAAAATATCGAAGAAAGAAAATGTCTGAGACGGTATTGGCCGACCTTAGAGGAATTTTGGCTTCATTGGCAGAATCAAAAGGCTGCTTCGTACTTGAAATTAACGGAGAGGCAGACCATATTCACTTGCTGCTGCAAATGCCTCCGCAAATCTCAGTTTCAAATCTCGTAGGATTTTTGAAAACCAACTCTTCGAAGATTATTCTAGAGAGATTCCCGGAGTTAAGAACTTTCAGTAACCATGGCTCTTTTTGGTCAACGTCATACTTTGCGGCGTCTGCGGGAGGAGTCACGATAGAGAGTTTAGAAAAATATGTACAAGATCAAGGTAAAACGAAACGCCTCTCATCTCCGCCCTTTCGGACGGAGGTTTCTCGGCGCATGAGCTAAAAACTAAATTCTTCGGTAGATAAACCCGCCTCTCTTTGTTTCCTTTGCCGATAAAAGAAAAACTTCTATCAACACAATTCCAGTTCGCAAGTTTCAAGGAGACAACTTCGGCCCTGCGCAGCCCGCAGCCCATCATTACCGCAAAAATGGCTCGGTCACGGAAGCCTTTTGTGGTGCCGTTGAAACAAGACTCTAATAGTCTTCTTCCTTCTTTTAAGTCTAAACTGCGGCCTTTGGGAAGTCTTTCAAATTTCAAACTTTTCAGACTGCTGATTTTCAGATAAGCCGACTGCGGAAGCAAATCATTGGACCATGCCTCCTTAGCGACTCCTTTGAACACAGTTAAGTAAAGATTTTTAGTTGAAGGAGAGCACCCTTTCTCTTCAAGAGCTCTCAAAATCTTTTGCCAGTGACTCCTTCTCAATTTGGACCATTCAACTCTGTCATAAGAAGAGTGACCCAAGATTTTTGCAATGTTTCGGACGCAATTTTCTACGGTTGTCTGAGAACGCTTCGATCCCAAAGTTCTTACATATGAATCGGCCGGATTAAATAAATTTGAACGGCAGGAAGGAAGGGACAGTATATTTTCTGATTCGCTCATTTGGTTCTCCGGGAGGAAGAAAAAGAAGAAAGTCTATAAAACTCAAAGACAACAAACTTTGATTTGCTTACCTTTATTGGAACAGAAGGACCATAGACCGGAATTAAAAAAAATCCTCCGGAAAAGTGCTGTCCCCTCTTGGGGGTAAAAGACAACTTATTGCCGGAACAAACTACATCCCCGAAACGCAGTTTCGACCGCTTCAGCGGTGGGCAGGACTAGCCGAATTTCGAAGAAATTCGACCTCCGTTAGGAGGTGCGACGTGCAACTCGATAGAAAATCCTGAAGGATTTGATATCGAGTTGCGTTCCTGCATTAACTCTTTTGTTTGGTTTTTGACCTTATTTTTCAGCACACCGCCTTAGGTTTCCAACAAGCAAAGATGAGGACTTGGGCTGAAACTCTATGTAGAGGGATGAAGATTAGTGAAAGTTGTCCATCAATTTTTGAAGCGAACGCTTGGTACTGCACTGGCTGTAGTGAGCAAAAAAATTGTGTGTCAACTTTCCCAAAGACGTTCGACATGATTTTTCGTAAACAAAAAACGAGAAAGTCACGCCGGCTTGCGAGTTTCTTTCTTCTCTGAGGATGGCGGCAGCGACGCATCCGAAGACTGATCAAGACCCTGAAGATTGTTTAAAAGTAGAAAAGAGGGGTAAAGAAGTTTGTTTGAACAAACTTCTTTACCCCTCTGCTAGAAAGTTGTCCATCAATTTTTGAAGCGAACGCTTGGTACTGCACTGGCTGTAGTGAGCAAAAAAATTGTGAGTCAACTTTCCTAAAGAAGTTCAACGTGATTTTTCGTCCCAAAAAACGAGAAAGTCACGCCGGCTTGCGAGTTTTTTCTTTTCTGAGGATGGCGGCAGCGACGCATCCGAAGACTGATCAAGATCCTGAAGATTGGTTAAAAGTAGAAAAGAGGGGTGAAAAAGTTTGTTTGAACAAACTTCTTTACCCCTCTGCTAGAAAGTTGTCCATCAATTTTTGAAGCGAACGCTTGGCACTTCACTGGCTGTAGTGAGCAAAAAATTGTGAGTCAACTTTCCCAAAGACGTTCAACATGATTTTTCGTAAACAAAAAACGAGGAAGTCTCATCGGCTTGCGAGTTTTTTCTTTTCTGAGGATTGCATCAGCGGTGAATCCGAAGACTGATTGTAAGAAGATGAGAGGGGTAAAAAAGTTTATACGTATAAACTTTTTTACCCCTCTATTGAAAAGTTTTCTGTTAATTTTGGACAATAAGTTGATTGCGGCGTGAATGTTCTTTTAAAAAATTATCGACCGTCTTGATATGGGAAGAAATATGTTCGTCCATTGCAGATATTGCTTGGAGGGCTGAACGAATTTCCTCCTCTTTGATATCTCCGACCTTAGCCTGTGTGTTGAGTACTCTTGCAATTTGATTGAGATTAACTCCTACTTTATTGAGTTCTAAAGTTGAATCCAGCAACGCTTGCTTGCTGTTTAAATCAATCTGTAGCTTCTTTAAGAGAAATTGTCTTATTGCTGCGACGATAATTTCTTGTCGGCTTTGTCCTCTTTTTTCTCCTAAATTTCTTAAAACCTCGAGTTCACTCTTACTTAGACGAACAAGAACAGGACTTCGAACTTCATCAATTGAATTACCGACAGTGAAGGGAACCTCATCTTTGTTTCTTATTACACGGTTAGATAACAGTTCCTGAATAGTGTGAGAAGTAAAGGAGGATAGAGTCATATTGTTTTGACTCGCAAGTTTTTTCCATTTTTCTTTTTGTTCGGAAGTAAGCCATACTCCAAAGGATTCTGATTTTTTCATTTTGTTGATAAAAGGCGGAAGTTCCGCCTTCTTTTGTTAACCTTCGATAATTCGATTAATTTCTAATTCTTCGGCAGGGATCTCTTCTTCCGAGCCGTCTTCCCATTTAACGAAAACCATGCCGTCTAGGGCTTTCTTTTTGTAAAGCAGCTCGCATTCTCTGCCTTCAACTAAACAAAAGATTAACGGTTTTTTGTATTGGTCTTCTTTCGGTTCTTTAAAGCTTTCTTCAGCAAATTCTTCGCTTTCATTTCGAGGAAGACTTTCGGAAGATTCACAATTGTCTGATTCGTCTTCGGTTTGCATAGACTCTGATGAGACGTCCTCTTCAATTGCCATGTCTTCATCATAAGGGTCATTAATTTTGATTGTCTGAGGAGGCTCTGGTAAAGGTTCGTCAGTTGTATCTTGTACTTCAACAGTTTCATCTGAGTCCTCTGACTCTTCCGGTTCTGATGGAAAACTAGTTGTCTCAAAAGACTCTTCCTGAAAGTCGTTCGTTTCACTAGTTGCTTCGTTTTCATCCGCTGACAAAGGTGAAGATTCGTCCGGCGTTTCCTCCAGAGCCGAGGATTGTGGTTCCTCCGCTTTAATCGAAGGATTAAATTTTTTGGCCTGAGATTGAGAGATCTTGTCGTTTTCTTCGATGAACCGTTCAGTTTCTTCCGGATATTCTTTCCAACTTGTAAAAAGATCATAAGCTGATCGGATACTCCCAATTTTGTTGGTTAGCACGGCGTTTTTAATAATTTCTGGAAAGTCGGGCCATGTGCAGTACTGTGACACAGTTCCTTTATTCAATCCTAATTTTTCTGCTATTTCCGATTGGGACTCAGGAATTTTTCTTCTCGAGACAATAAATTCTGCAATTTCTGCGGTGCTTAAGTTCGCACGCTGGATGTTTTCTGCCATCTGAAGATAACCGATCTGACTCGGATCAAAAGATGACTTTACAATCGCCTTAATCGTTTTCTCTTCATTGAGAAGATGAGCACGATACCGACGTTCTCCGCTGATGATGTGATACTTATGTTCGTCTATCTTGCGGACAACGATAGGCTGCAGGAGCCCGTAAGTTTTTATGTTGTCAGCTAGCTGCTTTAGCTCTTCTTCATCAAAGAATTTTCTTGGTTGATTTGGATCGGGCTCTATTTCGTTGAGGTTCAGATTAACGATTGAAAATTCAGGGTTCACAATTCTGTGAGTAAAGTCTTTAGAAACTTTTCTAAGGCTGTCTAAATCCATTGTTCTAAGCATTGGTTACTTGCTCCTGTACGTTTTCCTCGGCGGATGCGGTTGGTTTGGCTTGTTCTATTGGGGTGGAAACTTCCCGAAGTTTTCCTGTTTGCGGGTCTTTTTCAATCTTTATCGGCTTCTTAATTGGAAGTCCCAACTGGTGAATTAAAGTGATCCAGACTCTGGCAACTTCTAGGGCTTCTTTTCTTGTTTGCCCGTTTTCAGAAAAAAATACGGGCCTTTTCATTTGCTGGGCAGCTGCATATTCGCTGCGGTCAGTGATACAGCAAACTCCTGATTCTGTCTTGGTTTTCGGGTCGTAACGCTTCAGAAGAATGTGCCCCATCGTCTTTAGCAGAGCTTCATAATTCGATTTTTGAATGCCTTGCATACGAACCAAACTCATCAACAAACCTAAAAAATTCAAATCAGGGTTGATGGAGTCTTTGATGACTGTTGCACGAGAAAGTGTTTTATCCACGCCGGCAATAGACTCAGCCTTTACTTGGAAGGGAACTAGGTAGTCTGTGGCTACGCTTAAAGCGGCAAATTGCCTTACGTCTGCACTTGGCGGACAGTCAATGATGCAAATGTCAAAGTCATTTTGGACGTTTGTGATGGCAACGCTGAGGTTGTAGGTGACAACGCCGTCGTCGCCGACATCTGATAATTCGAGAAGAGAATCATCGCCTTTAATGACTAAAAATTCACTTGTAGGCTCGATAGTTCGGCCTTCTTTCATGATTTCTCCGCTGTAAACTGAAGAAGCCTGACACAAGCCTGAGGCAGAAAGAATATCGCCGGAATTGCCCTGCTGATCGAGGTCAATAACTAACACTCGGTTTCCAAGCTTGTATCGGCAAAAATAAGCAAATTGAGTTGCGATGAAAGATTTACCGACTCCGCCTTTTTCATTGAGGATAGATAGGACTTTCATTTTGATTCCTTATGGTTTAACTTTGAAGCGTTAAATAATTTTCTTGAAAGCGACGATTTCATCGCTGTAAAAAGACCATACGTTTGACTTCCAAGAGCAAACTCTTTGTCTGCCGTCGGAGAGCACAACTTCATAAGTTCCGTTTTTTGGAACGAATTTCGGATAAGCGTTCCAGCCGTCGTCAGAAAAATTTTCTTTTGCGTTCAATGTTGCGATAGCAGGATAGGGTGAAAACTCACGGTAAGCCTCTATCTGGTCCTCTGGAACCTGAATCCAATTCTTCTGCATTGTGAGCTTGCCGGTGATGAATTTGTTGGTTTTGAGCCGTAAGAGCCAATAATCGCATTCAAGCGGCTTGCCTTCGATGAAAGGTTCTGTATTCAGACGTGGAGGAATTACGTCAGGCCAACGGTTCCAGTCTCCGGGCTGATAAGCCGGCTCGCCTGTTAGATGTTTTCTGTCTGCGATTAGGATTAACGAATTGCCGGTCACGCTGATTTCTGCGGGAACGTTGAAAACTAATTCGTTAGCCGACCGAGTTTCAAAACCGCTCTGGATAACTGAATCCAAGAAAACTTCATCACTTAAGAGGCTTCTGATAGCCTCGAGTAATTTTTCTGGTATCTGCTTACAGATAAAGTTTTGCTTGCTAATCATCAAATTTCTCCATCGGAAATACGGCGTTTTTCTTCGTGTCTCCGGTAACTTTTCCAGTTGAAAATCAATATTTTTGATTGCTCGCAGAGTCGATCCATGATGCGTTCTTCGAGGTATTCTTCGATACTTTCAGGACCTGAGAGATTCAGGTTTGAGATGAAAATCGTGGAGCGCATTTGCTCATATCGTTCGTTGATAATTTCAAAGAGCAAATCTTTCTCTTTTTCGGTGATTGTGCGGTAGGTTCCGATCTCATCCAGAACGAGAATGTCAACGCCGGTAAAGCTTCGAATTACTTGTGCTTGACTCTGTGCGGAACCTGTCGCCCATGTGGATTTAATTTTTGAGAGCATCTTTGAAACCGTGGTAAAAAGTGCTGTTTTCCCCTCCCGGATAGCCTCTGAGAGAATCGAACAACCCAAGTGAGTTTTCCCCGTTCCCGGGGTGCCGATAAGCAAAAGGCCTTTGCCAGCCCGGACATTCTCATCAACCGAAGCAGCAAAGTCTTTGCAGGCAGCCAAAACTCTTTCCTGGCCGGGGTTGGAAACGATGTAGTTTTCAAAATTTTTTTCTGAAAATTTCGGCGGAATTTGACTTTGTTCAAAGTTCTTCTTAGCCCTTTTTTCAGCGGCGCATTGCGGACAACCGGCTGCAAAGTACCGACCGGAGTTGAAGCTTTCAGATTTGCCTTTAAGACCGGAGGCAAACCATCCGTGTTTTTCACAAAAAGAGGCGCAATACTTCGATTCGTCTATTTCGCTTCTGGGCGTTGGTGCTGGAGTTTTCATGGCTTAATTCCTTGGTCTGGGTGCGGCTCTGTAAGTGCCGTCAGGTTGTTCGATTAATCCGGCGGTGTAGTCTCGGTCTGCGTATGAGCTGCGTTTGGGGGCAGCTCTGTAGGTGCCGTCGGGGTTTTCAATGAGCTCTTTCAGGCATTCCTCAGCGTTAAATGGCCTGGGAGACTTGGATTTTTTTGGCTGCGCTCTCTCAGGAACAAGCCTTCGGTTACGGATGGCCGTGAGCTCTCTTTGCAGCGATTTGATGACAAAAGCAATCGCAGATGAGAGCGGCTTTCCCTCCTTGTCTTTGGCTTGTTGGCAACGAGCGAAAACTTGCGATACGGTGTCAAAATCAAACGCTGCCATGCCCGTTTGTGCAAGTTCAGCAACTGCCGATTCGTTTTCCTGACTTCGTTTTCGCCAACGGTCGAGACTCTTTTCATCGAGTCCGAAAAAAATCAGGGTTTGCAAAACTTCGTCAATGCTCCAGGGGGTATTTCCCTTGTTAAAAAGATCTTTAACGTTGTTTTCCCGATCCGATACCGATCCAGATCCAGATACAGATACAGATCTGATCTGTATCTGATCGGTATCTGATCTGATCTGATCTGATCCGATCTGATCCGATCGTGGGAAAATTTTCTGATCGGTCTGCAAATTTTCTTTTGGAACGGGAATTTGCTTTTTCTGTGATTCCCTTTGATAGTCAACGGGTTTACCGTTTTTGTCGTTTGTGTTTTCTGCTGTAGCAGATGCTGTAGCATATGCTGTGGCATTTCCGTCTTTATGCTGTGGCATATGCTGTGGCAGATGCTGTGGCATTCCTTGGTCAGAGTTGGATGCTGTGGCATTTTCATCTTTATGCTGTAGCACATGCTGTGGCATATGCTGTGGCAGATGCTGTGGCATATGCTGTGGCATTCCTTGGTCAGAGTTGGATGCTGTGGCATTTTCATCTTTATGCTGTAGCACATGCTGTGGCATATGCTGTGGCAGATGCTGTGGCATATGCTGTGGCATTCCTTGGTCAGAGTTG
>NZ_BAAGDP010000004.1:0-140042 GCF_054660695.1 Turicimonas sp. TL08 | reverse complement strand
CTGTGGCATTTTCATCTTTATGCTGTAGCACATGCTGTGGCATATGCTGTGGCAGATGCTGTGGCATATGCTGTGGCATTCCTTGGTCAGAGTTGGATGCTGTGGCATTTTCATCTTTATGCTGTAGTACATGCTGTGGCATATGCTGTGGCATTCCTTGGTCAGAGTTGGATGCTGTGGCATTTTCATCTTTATGCTGTAGCACATGCTGTGGCATATGCTGTGGCATTCCTTGGTCAGAGTTGGATGCTGTGGCATTTTCATCTTTATGCTGTAGTACATGCTGTGGCATATGCTGTGGCATTCCTTGGTCAGAGTTGGATGCTATGGCATTTTCGTCTTTATGCTGTAGCACATGCTGTGGCATTTCTTTCTCAGTTGTTCCCCAACGAGCTAATGCTTTTTTTCTAGCTTTTTCCGATCTGATTTCTCTGGCTTTCTCTTCAGCTTCAAGAATTTCTTGCTCTTGCTTCGCTAAATTGATTTTTTCTTCCATAAGTTCTGAATGCCAGAACCCCCCAGAAAAAGTAAAGAATTTGGTTAAAACGAACTCCCGAGCCTGCTGATCTTGCTCCGTAACTGCAGGACATAGATAAGCAACCTGTTCAGAAGACAGGGGAGTTTTTGAAAAAAAGTAGGCTGTTCTCAACTTAAATAGGCACCCGGCTTGAGTGGGATTCAAGTAAGAAAAGTCGGTGACGTATTCGTCGTTAGAGAAAGAAAGACATTTAGATAACTCTGTCATCATTACGCCTGATCAAAGTAATATTTATGAGATAAGCGAAAATTTTTATAATAAAAGAGCTTATCTCAACATCAACTAATATGAGAAGAGTTTATATGATATTTGCTAATACTTCAAATATTGATATAATCTTTTTAGACAGATTGATAAAGGAATTTTCTTATGTTGTTTAGAAAATTATGTGTTGGTTTGGGAATCTTGGCTGTGTCTTTCGGAACAATTGCTGCAACCTTGCCGCAGGATGCAGACAATTTGAGTTTTGGAGAGATAAAGAAGATTGTTAACGGCCTTGAATTGAAACGAGAGGACTGCAATATCCCTACGTTAATGTCTCTTACCAGCCGTATTCTCCAACTTCTCAATGAGGAAAAAATAACCCTTGAGGCTTCCGAGCCGTATACAAAAAAAATCGGAGAACAAATGAAAAGCTGCAGAAAGGCAAGATTGCAGACAAATATTTTTAAATAAAAATAGTTGAGTTAGTTAGGCCTTTTGATTAATCCAAATATTTGTTACTTTTCCAAGAACCTCGAGAGATTCCAGGTTTGAAGTAACTTCTTTATTAATATCACTTTCAATCATGTAATTGCCATCCAACAGTTGCGTGATTTTTCTGAATTTATGAAAATTGTTAATTAGAACGAGGTAGAGGCCGTCTCCTTCATAATGAGTTATCCTGCAATTTACAAGAACGATAGAACCTTGAGGCAACGTCTTGAACATTGCACTTTCATTAGGCATGAAACCTTTTAGTTCTGAATTGGGTTCTTGAATCAGACCATCTATAAAATAATTAGGCAATTGAATTTCTCCATTAAGTTTAGGATCACATCTGCCTTTGTCAGCATTAGACGGTTGAATGAATAAGGGGATGGAACTCAATTTTTTAAGGTCCGATAAATTAACCAATTCTAATTTTGGTATTTCAGGCTGAATATTTTCGTGAAACTCATCCATCCACCCACCAGGAAGATTTAATTTTTCTTCAATGGTTCGAGCAAGCTCAAACCCCATGGTCCTTCGGCCTTTAGAGTTGTTGATTTTTACCCTGTTTTTTATTTGACTTAACGTCGAGTCTCTTCTATCCCTTCCTAGAGCGATATTTAGATTTGCAATGGTTTTGTATTGTTCAATGAGGAAATTGAGATTTTGAAGCCTTATGTCAGCTGTCGTATCGCCCATTCTCTTTCTCCAATAAGTACTACTAGTATCAATTAATAGTAATTATTAGCAAGTAGAAAAAATTTGCTGAGATACACAATGTGAATATATGATATGTTATAATAATATATATGCTGATATTTGATGACTTGTAGAAAGAAAATGAAATTGCTTGATTATTTTGCTAGAGAGGACACTAAAACCCCTTATGCGCTTGCAAAATATTTAAACATAAATGCTGCGAATGTCTACGGTTGGTTAAAAAGCGGAAGACCTGTTCCAGTAGCGCACTGTCCAAAAATTGAAGAGTTTACTAATGGTGCAGTTACCTGTGAGGAACTTTTGCCAAGCTTCAATTGGGCAGAAGTGTGGGACATTTACCGACGCCGAAACAGCAGAAGAGAACAAATTCAATAAGAGCTAGCTGGAGCAAGCAGGTTATGTACGCCCAAGAACCAAATTTAAGACAGATAAGGCTGAAGACCGTGGCTGATAAATTGGGCTGCTCGGTTCAGCGTGTTTATGAATTAATGAAAGAAGATAAGGAATTTCCGATTCCAACTCGTTATACAGCTCGTTGGGTATCTTTCTTTGAGTGTGAGATTGATGCTTACATCATTAAAAAAGCAGCTAATACAAGCGGAGAGTCAATTGAGAATTTGACAGAGAGACTCCTGAAGGCTTCTGTATTTTGTTATGAGTACAACAAGAGGGTGAATAAGATAAAACCGGCAGAAGTTGCGTAATTTTTTAACCGAACCCCCGCAAGTTCCACTAAAAATATTAAAAGACAGCGGGGAAATAACAATTAATAAATCTCATCCCAAATCAAAATGGCAAATGCTTCATCTTCTGAAATTCAATTGATTCTGCTTTTGAGCGGACTTGCCTGTATTGCCTTGAGTCCGGCCTTTTTGTTCGAAAAGGAAACTGTGGGTATGGGGCAGTTTGCTGTGATGGGACTCTTGGTTCTTGGAATGATTCTTGTCATTTTGGCGGCAGCAGTGGGAGATTGAGTGTCAACCACCCCTGGCTAAAAGCCCGAGGCTTGCGAAAGCCTGGTTGACCAGCCTCAGTCGGCAGCAATGCTGACTACGTTGCAGAGAGGCTCAAGACTCACTCCGGGGTGCTTCCTCAGCTCCGGACCCTGAAAGTTCCGAAAGCAGACAAGCTATGGGTAAGTACGAAACGATTCGGAACAAAACGCCGCTCTGCAACATTGGCGAGGGGAACAACACCGAAAGGTGTTTGTAACGGACAAGTCGGAAGACAAGTCTAGTAACCGTAAGGTAATTTATTTATGACGACATTTGTATTTGTATTAGATAGGAAAGGCAGGAGCCTGATGCCCTGTCATCCGGCAAGAGCAAGAAAGCTCCTGAAAAAAGGACGGGCCCGGGTGGCTGGTTATTCCTACAGTTGGGAAGGCTGTCCAACTCCTCCTCGGGTTGAAACCTGAGGTATCTTTGGAGAAGTTAGATGAACAACTGCATCCAGTTAACAAAGAAATTAAAACC
This sequence comes from Turicimonas sp. TL08, assembly GCF_054660695.1. Taxonomy (NCBI): domain Bacteria; kingdom Pseudomonadati; phylum Pseudomonadota; class Betaproteobacteria; order Burkholderiales; family Sutterellaceae; genus Turicimonas; species Turicimonas sp. TL08. The sequence continues at coordinate 136,619 of NZ_BAAGDP010000004.1, read as the reverse complement.
TCAGTTTGTGACCCGATTAAGAGCTCTTCTGACCGAGTTGTACAAAGATGTGCCGGCGTCGGAATCGGAACCGCAAATTTACCAAATTGTCTATTCCGCTGTGAAGAATTTGGAATGGGCGGCCAACGGTTACTGCATTCTTCCTGACTGTTCCCCTATATATGTTTCAACTACAAAAGGATTTGTAAAAGGACTGACGATGAATTTGTCTGTCTTAGGCAAAAGTTTTGATTTGTGCGTTATGCCGAGTGATTTCAGAGAGGTGTAGGAGATGAAATTTACCGGGAAAGATGAAAAAAGCAAGAACTGGAAAAACTATGTTTACCCAAGCGACTCAGTATCAAATACTCCTTCAAGCCAGTATCTTGGGTGTTGTTTATTGCGCAGTAAATGGATTGAAAGAACCATGTCCAACAACTACATTGGTTTTCCTTGGGTCAGTTATAGCGACAGCAATTCTCCCGGATCTAAAACCTTTTTTCAATACTTCCAGTTGGGGTACGGAATTCTTCACCGCCTGCCTGATTGCAGGACTACCTTATTATTTTCCAAAACCGCTGGAATTATTCATAGAGTATGCGGCCTTTGCCGCCATTACAGTGGGGGCTTTGTGTATTCCATATTTGTGAAGAGGTATTCATTTACCGTTAGACAGGGGAAATCTTACGAAAACATTTTCCTGCGAACCGTCACTGAAAATGAATTTAAGAAAATGCTCTGTTTCTTCCTTTGGAAACAAGACGAACAATCTCACTGTAGTTGTCTCTCCCAGAGAGTAAATTGGTATAGCTTTCATGTTGAGTTTTACAGAAAATTTTTCGTCAAAGGTTTTACTCAAAAGAGTTGGCTCTGGGAAAAATTTGTTCAGAGGGTCGGAGACTTTAACCGACTCCAAATAAATTTGCTCTCGCAAAGATGTAATTTTTACTTGGATCTCTTGAAGGGATTTTGTCCCGTTAATTGTCTGGAAATCAAAGATTTTAATGTTGATAATCATAGAGTTATCTCTGCCAATATCCCAGAAGTAGAGAGTAACACCAAGAGTTATGAACGCGAGAGACGCGGTCGTCCAATCAAGAAGGCTGTCACTAGAGTACCCAGCTCTCTGCACTTCAAACCAAATTCTGGGAAGAATTCCGAGAAAGAGTATCTCAGCACTACCAATATAAATAAATTTCCTGATTTTTCTGTACTGAAGGGCAAGTTTCAGTCTTATAAGAGTTCGTTTCAAGTTCATTATCTTCTCCGAGGGTTGATTAGTAATTTGAGTGTGCAAATCAAATTCTATTCTTCCCTTCGGAGGACTCAATCTCCGGTTATTCAAGGATAAAAAATGAAGATAACTCAATCCAGAAGACTAAAAACTGCACTTTGTTTTATCGCCGGTACGGGCCTTTTAACCTGTTTTGCATTTAAGGTCATGGCTCAGGAGAATTATTCAAAGATTCCGGGGATGCCAAGCATAGATTTTATGACCGGTGATGACCGCTGGGGATGCGAAGTTCTTCTTTGTCTCGCAAACCCAAACGGGCCAAGGGCGGTAAGCGAATGCCGACCTCCTATTGATAAATTGTTTAAGTGCTTGTCGAAACGCCATCCATGCTCGTTTCCGCAGTGCCCGATGGCTGGGGAAGGCAATTATGCAAAGCAGCTTAACGACGGTTTTGACCCCTGCTCGCTATACGGACTGGAGGATGCTCCGAAGGGATATCTTTTGCAAGGTAAGTTAGACGGATTGGACTTAACTTCAGGAAGAAGAGGAAGGACTCAGTATATCAAGCGTGGTTCTTCGTCTTACAACTGGGGCGGAGAACACTTTTTCTCCGGCAACAATGACGAAGGCAGCAGTTCTGCCGGGCGTTGGGCCGGAACCAAAGCCTGTGTTAAAGGTTATCAAGGCACTGTATACGAACCTTACACATGCTATGAAGATTCCGGTGAATCGAGTTATGCCACTACTTGTTATAGGCCGGTCAAAGTCTATGAGCAGGTGCTGTGGCAGGACTACCAAAGCAGACGAGCGATTGATGTTTATATCGACGGCAAAATTTTCAGACGAGTGCATTGGTAGAGCAAAGTTTCATAACCATGGAGAAATATCTGATGAATTATCCCCCGGTAACTTCAAAGGAATTTCTCCGTGGTAAATCCCGAGAGAAAAAAAATGATTGTTAATAAAGAAAAACTCGCAGATGTTGAAGTTGTTAGAGTGGGAGAAAAGCTCAAACAAGGTCTTGCCGGCATCAGAAAGCTAGTTATCTATGAAGCAAGAATCAAACAAGGGCAAAAAACATTGAAAAAGAAGTCAGAAGATTTGAACGAGCTGCTAGCTTGGATTCAGAAGAAAAAGGCGGCCTAAAGTTTTTAACCTTTGTGAATTTTCTTATCTCAGCTTTTTAGTGCAAGCATTTATTTTACAAAGGTTTTTTCTTCAAGGCTGTTCGGAGGCCGGATGCTAAAAAAGTTTAAATTTTTACTTGGCCGGTAAATTTAAACGCCTCCGAACTGTCCTATTTTAAATATTCAGAGCATCTATAAAGACAAAGGCCCCGTAATGAGAAGGTACGGTAAAAGATAATTCTTCTCAAAAGTTCATAAGCGTCCATTTAACCGGCCAAGTTAAATATAGAACGAATGTTAACCACCCCGGGCTAAAAGCCCGAGGCTTGCAAAAGCCTGGTTGACCAGCCTCAGTCGGCAGCAATGCTGACTACGTTGCAGAGAGGTTCAAGACTCACTCCGGGGTGCTTCCTCAGCTCCGGACCCTGAAAGTTCCGAAAGCAGACAAGCTATGGGTAAGTACGAAACGATTCGGAACAAAACGCCGCTCTGCAACATTGGCGAGGGGAACAATACCGAAAGGTGTTTGTAACGGACAAGTCGGAAGACAAGTCCAGTAACCGTAAGGTAATTTACTTATGAACAAAATATTTAAGAAGATTTGGAACAAATCCAGAGGCTGCTTTGTTGCGGTCAGTGAAGTTGCATCCGCCGCAAGTAAGAAAGGCGGAGAAAATGTTTTAGTTATAGGTTTGTTGGCTGTGATTCCTTCTTTTGGAGCAGCTGGCACCCTAACCATTAATTCCGATTGGCACGTCTCTCAGCAGGAGGGAATGACCATCAATATGCATCACCTACAAGATGAGAATGTAATCGTTAACGGTAACTATTACATGGACTCGACTTGTGCTTTTTATCTTGCTGATCAATCAAAGGTTGGAGGTTTGCCGATTGGAAACCTCCAAGTCAACGGAAGTTTTTATCTCCAATTTCCTTCAATTGATCCATATCCTCAGAATCCGACGGGATACACATTGGCCCATGTGCATTTAAAAGATGCAACGGGAACATTGAACATCCGAGATAATTTCTACATTTCCAGTATTTCTTACTTGCATACTTCCAACTTTTTCGAGGATAAGTCTGGAAAAGCTACAAGCTATTTAAAGGTTGGAGGCACTACAACTATTGAGAACGGTGGCTCTATAAATGCTCCGGGTACCTACGGTGTTTCGAGTCAGTTCGCTGAGTCCACACACGTTCTCAATGTTCTTGATCTTTATGGAAGTTACCACGGCCACGGCGGATCTATTAACACAAAATATTCCCGAACAATTGCAGTCGGAAACTTGCGGAACGGCGGATACTTCGGCCAAGGCTCGAACACTCCGAATGGCTTTGATAATGTTTATTTTGGAACATTGAACCTTTTCAGCGGGTCTACTTTAGGAAATAACGGGGCTCTGGTTATAGGTGCAATGGAGCAAAACAAGGTCGCTGTAGGGAATGTGCTCAACCTAAACGGCGGAGCAATTCATAACCGGGACGGCTTAGTTCAACACCAGGGCACGATAAATGTTAACTCTGCCTATGATTTTTCAAATTTCGTACAAAACGGCGGAACTTTAAACAACAATAATTCCCTTACTCTTACTGATGTCACTCTTAACGGCGGTAGCCTTAATAACAACAATACGCTGACTCTTAGAGGGAATGTAGTAACCAATGGAAGATTGGCTTTAAAGGGAACCATAAATAATCAAGGTTCTTGGGTCGAAAATAGTCCGATAGTTTTACAAGGTACCTTCAACAATAGTGGAACTTTCGTTACTGCCGGCTTATGGAACTTTCAAAATGGCTCGAAGTTTAATAATGCAGGAACTCTTCAAACAAATAACGCCTCCAACGTATTTGACTCTTTAGGCAGCCAAGGCCAGACAGCATTGACAACCGTCAGCAGGAATGCGCAATTGCCGGAAGAAGCGAAGACGGCATTGACTGACTTATTCCGCCATTACGTTCCCGGAAGCGTTGCTCAGAATCTGGTTGACCACGCCACATTTAGCGGCGGGAAAGTCATCGTTACCGGCGTCAATCTGACCCAGACGCAGGCAGACGATTTGAAGAAAGAATTCAAATCAAAGTTTTTTCTCCTTCCAACAGAAATTTCCGCCAGCACTTTTCTACAAGAGTGCTAACTGAAGTTTCTGTATTTCTTTCAGGAGAAAAAATGAACAAGATTTTTAAAAGGATTTGGAATAAGGCTAGAGGGTGCTTTGTGGCAGTTAGCGAGGTTGCTGCCGCCGCAAGTAAAAAAGGTGGGAAAAATGCCTTGGTTGGAACAATTGCTCTCCTCTTACCTTTAACTTCATATGCAGTCCAAACCATTACCGGTGATGTCGAACTTGGAACGCTTAAAGAGAACGAAAAAAACACTCTGAGAGACAGCTACATTATCAATGGAAATGCAACCGCTTTTGATGATTTTCTCCATGTTTCTTGGACTTCAAAAGACTATCGTGGCATGGAAAATCAAACTTTGACCGTAAATGGCAACCTGACTGTAACCAGCCCTTACATGGTGATAACTCACAGAGGAGATGGGGCATCCCAAATCACTGGAGGGTTACACGTTCGTGACAATCTTTATTTGGATGCGGGATTGTTACGTGTCGGCAGTGGAAATTCTCACGACGGAGGCACTGTAAATACTTCATTTTCTGTTGGCGGAACTTTGAGGGTTGCTCAAGGGGCAACCATTGACAACAGGTCAGATTATTTCCATGTCCATTTAAATATGTCGGCAGGCACCTTGGACTTTTCAGGAAATTTTGATATTTCCTCGGTTGAAACAGGGACGATAAATTACGGAAATATGATTGTTCGTAACGGTTCATACAAGCAAACTAACAACGTCCAAACCTATGCTTCCAATTCATTATCACTTTTAGGAGGTACTCTTACTAATGAATCTTCGTTGGTCGTCGGAGGGAAAAGCGGTCAATTTTCTGTTGGCAATTCACTTACTTTAGGGGGCGGAAATTTAACCAATAGAAATTTATTAACTCAGATAGCCGGAAATATCAACATAACAGGCGGCAGTTATGACTTCGGCACTTTCAATAAGAGCAACGGTGCTCTTAGCAACGCCGGCACTTTAACGATAACTCAGTTCAACCAGTCCGGCGGTTCTGTTTCTAACACAGGAAACCTGACTATTGGCAATGCTGATCTATACGGTTCATTGACCTCAAGCGGAACGTTAGCTCTCACTGGTAATGTCATCAGCAGAGGAAACTTGTCTTCGACAGGAACGCTAAATAACCGTGGCAGCTGGACGGAAACTAATGCATTCACTATTGCCGGCAATCTCAACAACACCGGAGCAATCAACTTCCAGAATGGTTTTGCGCTTGCTGCCGGTTCAAAACTGAATTCATCCGGCACCATTCAAACAAATAACGCATTCAACGTATTTGACTCCTTAGGCAGCCAAGGACAAACGGCATTGACGACCGTCAGTATGGATGCCCAATTACCGGAAGAAACCAAGACGGCTCTTACTGACTTTTTCCGTCACTATGTTCCCGGAACTGTTGCTCAGAATCTGGTTGACCACGCCACATTTAGCGGCGGAAAAGTCATCGTTACCGGCGTCAATCTAACCCAGACGCAGGCAGATGATTTGAAGAAAGAATTCAAATCAAAGTTTGGATCCGCAACTACGCTTGAGTTCCAAGGCACTATAGCCGGCGTTTCACATGATGATAAATTGAATGTTGCCAAAGTCAATGAACTTTATGACAACGTGGAGTCCTTAAGAGACGTCACAATCATTAGTCACAATCTGGAAGGTGAAGGAAAAGACGTTGAAATTGGAGAAAACGGAGTTAAGCACTCCGCCGGTTTCAAAGGCGTAAATGAAGCAGCTTCAATTACAGTAAAAGACGGCAAAACTTTAGAGTTAGTCGGAGAAAAGGATAACTCTAATTTCTTAATCACGGCTGTCAATACAGTTGTAGAAGGTTTTTCTAAACTGATTCTCGGCTCTAAAGGCTTGGAAGGTACATATTCCGGAAAGACGGCGGCAATTCAACTTACTGACACAAACGCAGCCTTGCTGGTTAAAGCCGGACTCTACGAAGTTGACAGCGTTACAGGAGAAGGTTACGTTGCAGTTGACAACGAGGCGGTTCTTGCTCTTCAAGGCGGCTCTCAGAGCGGAAAGGTAGATGTCAAAGGACAATTGGATGTCAAAGGTGATGCAAAACTAGGACATGCTGAACTTGCTGAGGGTTCGGTTCTAAACAATTCAGCAAATCTTCATCTGGCTTCCATTGATTCCTCTGCCGGAGCAGTCTACAACCAGACTGCCGGCTCTCTTCAATCTGATTCAGGGTGGTTTGACAACGCCACTTTGAATATCAGCGGAGGAAAACTCGACGGCTCTCTGATTAAAGACGCCGAAGGCAACGCTGCCGGGCTGGGTAATAACACTATTAATATCAGCGGGAGCGGAAAGAATCCGATCATTACAACTACTGCCCCTGCAGAAAGTAAAAAGCATTGGAAAGATAACTTGACGGTTGTCTATACACCTGAGCTTACAAGTGAGACGACGGTTAATGTCTACGAAGGCGGTGTTCTTCAAGCCGACAAACTCAATTTCGACGGTACAACTGAAAATTCTGTCGTATTGGCCGGCGGTGCGCTGGAAACAAAACTTGATCAAGTATTCAATGATGTTAAACGGGATATTTTGACGCTTGACGGAACTGATTCCAGCGGTCAGATTGGTGTTCCTACCCAAGTGCTCGGCGCAACAAGCGTTGGGGCCATGAAGGAAGAAGTAAAAAATGCTGTTTATGGGCACAGCGGACTCGTCGTTTTCAATGACGAATATCTAAAGATGTCCGGCGTTATTGATGCTATGCAGCATTTTGTAGCGAGTGCTGAAAATCCCGGAGTAATTGATCCCGATAATCCTTATACGCCCGGAGACACTTCTTCTGGTGTGTACTTAGCTTTCACAGGCCAAGTTGACGGAAAATTAACTGTTGACTTAGCTAACCAGTTCGATTCGGAGCAGAGCAGCGGAGATCTCGCCGGAGTGGTGTTAAGCCATACTGTTCTGTACAACGAATCAGCAAACGATCCTAATAAATTAAACCATAATTTGGTTATCGGCTTTAATGAGCACAATCATCCGAATGCAAACGTCATTGATGTAAACCAGGGTATTGGTTTTCTAAGTGTTGACGGTGCCGATCAAGTTCATATTGAAGAAGGCAAGGAGTTTGTGCTCGTCGGTCATCACGATGATGACGATATCAGAACTGATGAAGACAGAAACAACGTTCATAGTGTCCCTGACAGTGTTTTATTCAACGAGAAGACTGCATTAATTAAAAATGACAACAATGACGGAGGTCATGTTGAAGTTTCCGGAAAATTTACCTACGGAAGCTTCGCAGCCCATACCCCGACAATCGGCTGGATTGGCTCACTGCTCATCCATGACTCAGGCACTGTAGAGGCCAAGAATGGTGAGTATGCTGTTTGGGATATTGAAAACAACGGCAAGATTCACATCAATAAAGGCTCTATTCTTCATTCGCACAATTACACCGGCACCGGAGATTGGCTCAACGAAGGTCAAATCTGGTTAGGTAACTCTCATTCCGGACAAGTTGCCGATAAAGACCATATTCCATTTGAGATTAAAGGTAAGTTTGAAAATGCAGAAGGAGCAATTTTCAGTTCTGCTAATAAAACTAACCTTATTGTCAGCAATGAACTTTTGAACAAAGGTTCTGGGCTTTATTCTGTACTTACCATTGCTGAAAACGGAGTTTCTGTTAATAAGGGAGAAGAAAGCGGAAAAGCCATTGAGGTTCAAACCGGAGGAAAACACGTCAACGACGGCTCCTCTTTCTTTAAGAAAGTCAGTGTTTCCGGTCTTATTCAAAACTTTAAAGATTTTGTGATTGGAGCTGACTCTTCGACGTCAACTTTGGCTGAAGCAGATGCCGATACAGATGAGAAGGCTTTTGAAGTTGCAGCCGGAGGACGTTTTGAAAACAAAGGTAACTTAACTGCTAGCTCCATTCAAACCTCTCAGATCGCCGGAGAGCTCGACAATACCGGGGTGGCAAATTACAACGATATGGTAATTGCAGATACCGGTTCTTCTACTACAGCAAATTATGAAAAAGGAGAATGGCTGACAGTTCACGGTTCTCATCAAAACTCTAAAGTCTCCATCTGGAACAGGATTGATGTCGGCCAGAGCGGTAAACAGGAAAATTCCGGATCTTTGGAAATAGCTGACGGCTTTAATGTTGCCGGAGAGTTTGTTAATACCAAGACAGGCACACTCGATGCTTCAAAAGTCGGAAATACTGAAGTAAGCGGAACTCTTACAAATGACGGCCAAGCTCAGTACAAAGACATGACTGTGCAAAACGGCGGCAGCTCTATTAATACCGGCTACGAAAAAGGAGAGTGGCTCAAGATTGAAGACGGAGGCAAGCACGCTAACTCCGGCGTTTCTATCTGGAACCAGCTTGCTGTTGACGGTGAGCTGCACAATGAGAAAGACGGCAGGCTTGATGCAACGAAAGTAGAAAACACTGAAGTCACCGGTGCTCTTACCAATGACGGCACGGCCAACTACGATGATATGACTATCAAAGACGGCGGTCTCTCAGACAATAAAGGCTATGAAAAAGGAGATATCAAAACTGTAGGGCCGGACGGCACCCATAAGAATTCAGGCACCTCGATTTGGAATGAAGTCAAAATTGCCGGCGGTGACTTTGAAAATACCGGCATAACCAATACGGATAAGCTCACCATCGACGACGGAAAAGTTGAAGTCGGATCCGGTGAACTAAATGCTAAAGATACCGATCTTAACGGCGGAGATTTAGTCATCGGCAATGACAAGCCATTGGCTGAAGAAAATAAAGCTCAAGTCGAATTCAGAACCGATAAACCAATTGATACGAATATTTATGTCAAGAATAACGGTGATTTGGGCTTAGGTGAAGACGCACTGGAGTTTGCAGATGTTGTCAGTGCTCTTCGTATTCCTGATGTCCCAAGCCGCCTGGTTGTTACCGAGCAGGTTGTTACCGGGCCGGGAGGAGGCATTGCTGTTGGTCCGGAAGTCTGGACAGATGAAGACAATCATGTCCAAATCGGCAACGGTGACTTGTATTTTGCAGACGGCAGCTACACTGTGATCAAAGCTGAAGCGGCTGCAAATTCACCGATATTTACTACAAAGAGCGATATCGCCAAAGTGACTGTGGAGCCGGGAGCAACTTTAGTCTTAGGAGACCTGCAGGAGCCCGGAGACTACTCAATTGTCAGCGGTTTTGTCACTTCAGGCAATGAAGATGAAACCGGCTGGATCGGAGGCTGGATAGCAAAAGATAATCTTTATGCACTTGCGCAGCAGGGTACGGGTCTTGAGTGGATTCTGACCCTGCATCATGATCCAGCGAATATTTGGGTCAATGCTCAGTTAGCAGATGTCAGGACCCTTTATCCGGATATTGTTATACCGAATAACGTTAACAAAGCGTTAAACGGTCCTTGTTCCGGAGGAGCTGACGAGCAGCTCATCTGCAAGATTCTCAAGGATAAGACAGCCGGCAGGGATATTAAGACTAAGCTGCTTAATTCCGTGGTCATGATTGGTCAGGCATCGGGTGCTTTGTCTATTACTAATGACTTGGCAGACAGTGCAACCGATTCTGTTGAAAAACACCTTTCTTTCAGAGATTACGGTTATGCCAACGGCGTGCTGAAAGATTATTCCGGATTGCATTTGTGGGCGGATTTGTTAGGAACCCGTCTGAGGACAAATGATTTGGATGGTGCGGGCAACATGAACGGCGGCTTCAGAGCTTATTCGGGAGGATTTGTTATCGGAGCAGATCATCAGTTCGAGGCTATGCCTGATGTACGTGCAGGTTTAGCGTTCTCCTTCCAGAAGGGTAAAGCAGACTCTCTTGGAGATTATGTCGCAACACGGAACAAATTCAATCAGTGGATGGTCCATGGCTATGTTGCTAAGGACTTTGGCAACGATCTGAACTGGATTAGCTCAATCAATGTCGGCCAGAACATAAGTAAAGCTTCGCAGTCACTGCCTTTGTGGTCGGGTTTTGACCGCTCGGAGGCACGTATTAAAAATACAGTTGCCAACGTTGCAACAAAACTTGAGAAAAACATTCAGGTCTCTGAAAACGTTCATATCGTTCCTCACGCCGGCCTTCGCTGGATGAGAACTCATACACAGGGATACACCACGAAACTTAACGGTCAAAGTGCCTTCCGTTACGGCAGAACTTCCACGAATTTGCTTCAGGTTCCCCTTGGTGTCGGTGTTGAAGCACAAGCTTCTTTCGGAGACTGGAGAATTCGCCCTCAAGCTGATTTGACTCTTGTTTACAGCATCGGAAACCTTAAAAACTCTACAACGGTTTCAGGGGTTACTGTCGGAGAACTCGATTCTATGTCCAATCAATTTGCCGGAAGGTTCTCCTCAAAACTTCAGGCCGGAGTGCAGGTTGAAAGAAAAGGCGTTTCCGGAGGACTTCAATTCGGTTTGACCAAAGGTTCTGCGGGCAAGCTTGATGCAGCAGTCAAGCTCGAAGGGAGATACAGGTTCTAAGGAGAAAGGCAGGGATCTACCCTGCCTATTGAAGCTTAATTATGACGTTGAATTATTTTTCCTCTGAATTGCCTTGCTCTTTACGCATGTGTTCAATCAACTCGACAGCAGATTCGTCAGTTGTCAGCTCTGTTTTTTCGGCTTCCCCTTTCATATCTTTTTGCAAAGAATTCATGGCAAAAAGCATGGAGTTAGCTATGCGAATAGATTTCTTTTCTACTGTTGAGCTTTCCTTATGCACGGGATTTTTAACGATCTCGCCAAAAACTTCTGTGGTTGAATACACACGTCCAGCCTTTGCATCTTTAATTGCTTGTTTCAAACGTTTTGCAATCAACTCTTTTTCTTTCAAAGAGTGTTGTTTCAAATCAGTGTTCAAACAAAGCCTCCACTTTGTCAAGAACTTCTTGAATAATGAAGTCAGGTACCTTTTCACAAAATTTTCCGTTGCGTGCAGCAAGATCAAGCGTTCTCGGTTGGTCGCAGCGTACAACACCAGTGGTTTCAAGTCCTGCTCCCATAAGAGTTACGGCAAAACCGTTGTCTCTGGCAAAACCTGCACCATTAGAAATGGGAAGTACAACCTGAGTTTGCGTAACGGCGTTGAAGCGGTCGGAAGAAACAACCAAAATTGGTCTTGTTCCTTGCTGCTCCCTTCCCTGAACGGGGTCAAGGCAGACTCGGTAGATGTCTCCTCTGCATATCTTTTTCATAAAAGTTCCTTGCCCTGCGGAGCGGAGTTAAGCCATTGTTCATCTTCCAAGGTGCGGCTAGTTTTGGATGCTTCAAATTTGTCTAACAAATCATCTAGCTTTGTTTTTTTTCTCACCGTCTTTAAGGCTTTGAGGATGACCTTACCGTCTTCTACTTCCCACGTAAGTTCATCCCCGATTTCTAGTTTCAAAAAATTACTAATGAAAGAAGGAACGGTTGTAATTGCAGAGCCCCCGGCTCTTCTCAATGTCGTTGTAGTCATGGGCACCTCCCTTAATAAGTTATATAAAAGTATAACTGAAAAGTTAAGAACTATGTACCCGGACGTATTAATGGAAAAGGAAGTCAATTGAGTTACGAAAAAATGACACGTGAGGCTTCGGATTACCGAGAGATAGCAGAAGATATGCTCGCAGCAGGACTGACTTGTATGCAGGTTTCACAAATTCTTCCGGTTAAGAGAAGAACGGTTATTGACTGGGGGCATTTGAAAACTCACGGGAGAAAAGAGAATTTTCTGGAGAGAATGGGACTCGAACGTGAGGCGTTTAAACCCATAGTCGTTGCATTTATCGGTTCCGGCTGGGGCTACAGGAGTCTTTCCAAATTCCTTGACTTAAATCTGTGGTTCGTCAGAGATGTGGCAAGAGACTATCGAAGAGGAACTCTTAAAGGAGGTCACGATGCCTAACGAAAGTTCCACAGGCTTCAGTCTTCGTCAGTTCACGAAGATCCTAGCCGGAGGTTTGATTTTAGTTGCCTCAGCAAGTGCAGCCGCAGACGACTTCGAATTGCTTGCCAAACGGTGCGCTCCAACGGTGGCAGTCGACACACTGCGTGCCTTAGTCAAAACAGAATCGGACTTCAATCCATACGCTATAGGAGTGGTCGGAGGTTCAGTTGTTCAACCTAAAGCGTTTCATGAAGCCATGAGCACGATAGCCAAACTTGAGTTATCAGGGGCTAATTATTCAGTTGGACTAGCGCAAATCAATAAAAAGAACTTTTCGAAGTATGGGTTGGACGCTGCTCAAGCATTGGATGCCTGTACGAATTTAAAGGCTGCTTCAAAGATTTTAGGTGCGTGTTACGCCAAAGCGCAAAGAGAGGGAGCCAGAGGCCAGCAAGCTTTGCATGATGCATTGTCTTGTTATTACTCGGGAAACTTTAAAACCGGCTATGACCATGGTTATGTCAACAAAGTAAGAACTTCTGCCGGGCTCCAAGCGCAAGTGCCCTCTATTACAGCACCAGAACAAAAGAATTTGCCGGAAGAAAACACTTCCAGGCCTTTGATTTCCTCGTCATCACAGCAGACGAGGGGACTTATTTTTTAACTTTCCTAAAGGAGATATTTATATGAAATTTATCAGCAAACTTCAAGCCCCCGCATTCCTTTCTCTGTTCTTAATTGCTGCCTTTGCAGATCCTGCACTGGCGGCAGCAGGAACTCAGAGCGTCAACAATCTTTTTCAGACGATTTTAAATGTGCTGCAGGGAGTTTCTCTTGTAGTAGTGACCATTGCTATTTTGTGGGCAGGCTACAAGATGATTTTTACAGCAGCTACTATCCAGCACGTTGCCGGCCCCTTCTTAGGAGCTATTGTCGTGGCAGCTGCTCCTTGGCTTGCAGAGCTTCTTGTGGGTTAGGTCTATGGATTTGCAAGCTCCTTTGTTTAAGGGTGCGACGAGGACACCGTGTGTTTTCGGTGTCCCGATCAAAGCCTTTGTCGCCAATATCGGACTTTTCTCTCTGCTTGGGCTCTGGGTTTGGGTGCCCCTGCTGCTTCTGTGCGTACCTTTGCATTTTTATCTCAAGTCTGTTGCAGATAAAGACGATCAAATTTTTCAGCAAATTCTTGATCGTCTTCCGCTGGCTAACGGAGCCAACAAGAACTACCAAGAGGGAATTGTTTCGTTTTCCCCGAAACAAAAAGCCGACTGTGTTTGTGTTTTGAACGACCTACAGAAAAAGGAGTAAACGGCAGTGTTCTCAGAAAAACAGTCTAAAGAAAAACAAGAAAAGTCTTTATCTGCCTATTTGCCTTATTCGGCAGTGATTGCGCCAGGAATTGTGATCTGCAAAGAAGGAGATCTTGTCGCAACAGTAAAAATTTCCGGGAAGGTCTTTGAAGCTGTAAGCAACGAAGATCTACAAAGAGATGCAGAGCGTCAGAACAACTTTTTAAAAGTGATGGCCGGTGCCTCTCAAACTGATGAAATATCCATCAAAGTTCATCGGATTAGAAGAGTAATCCACGATGAACTGTCGGCTCCTACCGATCCCAGAACTGATTTTGTAAACAGATTCATTTCTGAGTACAACAGGAACGTTTCCGACGGTAATTTAATGGCAACAGAGCTTTATGTAACGTTAGTCAGTCATAAAGCAAATCCTCTTAGCATCTTTACGCTTTTCGGAGGAGATAAAAGAAAACCGGAAGAAATTAAAGAAGAACTAGACCAAAGAATTGAGGACTTCAAAAAAGTTTTCTTAGCTCTTTACGAGTCCCTGCAGGACTATGAGCCGGTTATTCTTTCCGAGTATGCGGAAAACGGCATCACTTACTCTAATCAGTTAAGTTTTTACAACTATCTGATTACCGGCCAATGGCAGAAAATCAGAGTCCCTTCGATGCCTTTGGATGAAGCCTTGGGCAATGTTCAGATATTCGTCGGAAGCGACACAATTGAATTTCAAACTGCTCTTGAAAACAGTTATGCTCAGTCTATAGAGCTCAAAGATTATCCCTTGGCAACCTTCTCAAGAATCTTAGACGGACTGCTTTACAACAGTAATTTCGACCAGAGTCCTTATCCGTTTATTGAAACTCAGACCTTTACAGCCATGAGCAAACAAAAAGGTCTGACTGTTCTGAAGCGGCAGCAGAATCAATTGAACAATGCTGAAGATGACGGCTTAAGTCAGATTAGGCTTCTTTCGATAGCCCGTGATATGGTCGCAAACGGTGAGATTGTTGTCGGTGAATACTGCTATTCGCTTTTCGTTTTCGGAGATAAAGAAAAGGTTTATAAAAACGCCAACGATGCCGTAAAGAAACTGCAAGACGCAGGATTTCTGCCAGTGAAGTCTACTTTAGCTTTACCGACAAGTTATCTGCATCAAATCCCCGGATGCAAACAACGTCCGAGAGTCGCAAGAATTACGAGCATGAACTTTGCTCACTTGGCAGCGTTTCACAATTTCCCGTGCGGAAAAAGAGACCGTAACCCGTGGGGAGAGGCTGTAACTCTGATGAGAATGCCCTCGAATCAGCCCTACTACTTTAATTTTCATTACACGGATGCAAAGGCGGATTCTTTCGGAGAAGTCCCGCTAGGCAACACTTCTATCATCGGAGCATCTGGAGCTGGTAAAACTGTTCTTCTGAATTTCCTATTGTTTTGTGCGCAGAAATATAGAACTGCAGAACATAAGCTCTCAGTCATTTTGTTTGACAAGGATAAAGGCGCAGAACTTGCCATTCGAGCTATGGGAGGCGGCTATCTCACAATTGAAAACGGCGCTCCTTCCGGGATTAATCCGTTTCAGCTGGAGCCGACACAAGCAAATATTCAGTTTTTAATCGGTTGGACCAAGCGGCTTTTAGCCCGAGACGGACTGCCGATTGATCCGATGGATGAAGACCGAATTGCTCAAGCCGTGACAACGGTTATGAGTCTTCCCAAAGAAGACAGACGGTTAGCTTACTTATCTCAGCTTTTTCAACAAGGAGATACTGCAGCGGCTGCCAGAACATCATTGAAATTGAGGCTCAAAAAATGGATTCTCGACGGCCCTCTGGCTTGGTGCTTTGACAACGAAGAGAACACTTTAGATCTAAACGAGTATTCGAATTTCGGCATTGACGGAACCGATTTTCTGGAAAATGCCGAATGCCGTGGGGCATTTACAGAACTGATCCTGCATCTTATCGAAACACAGGTTATGAAGGATAAGAGACGCACCATTATTGTCATGGATGAGTTTTGGAAGTATTTGGCCGATCCTGTTACGGCAAAGTATGCCTTCGACAAACTGAAAACAATCCGTAAACAAAACGGCATCTTTGTCTTTGCTACGCAGTCTCCGGAAGATGTGCTTAAAAACGAGAGAGGCAGTGCATTTATTGATAACAGTGCAACAAAGATTTATCTGCCGAATCCCTATGCCAAAGAAAGCGATTATGTAGAGGGCTTCAAGACAACTAAAGATGAGTTTTCCATTATCAAAAAGATGGATACGCAAAGCCGCCTTGCTGTCATCAAGCAGGGGCCAGTCTCTGTGCTTGTAAGACTGGATCTCGGACCTTTTAAAAAAGCTCTGAAAATTCTGTCCGGCAATGCCGGCTCTGTTCAGTTCGCAGAAAAATTGTTCAATCTTGTGGGAGAAGAACCTAACGAGTGGATTCCTTACTTCTTAGGGGAAAAGTCACTGCCTCAAGAGGAAGGTGCGGCATGAAGAAAGCGACTCAATCAAGGCCTCAAAGAGAATTGTTTTTGCAAATGAGAGGGAAGATCCATCCGAGAACTCAGGATACGGACAATATCAACAGTTTTACTTTTTTCATCAATGACAAAAATGACCTGCCAGGGGTCAAGGATCAGAGTTCTGAACTCAATGCCTTGGAACTTCTCCTTGGTAAGAAAACATTTACACCTGTAAGGAAACTGCTTAAGAGACTCTATGCCTTCCAGAATTCTATTGCGTTGGCGTTCTGCGGTGATGGGGACAGCACAGTCGACGGCCAAATAAGTAGTGAGCTTTACAAGATCCTCACGGGCTTTTTTGGAAATAGTTACTTTGTAGCACATTTTCTTAAAATGCGGTCAGTGTCTTTCCTGACATCTTCTAAAGAAAATGTCTCTTCGGTTTTCAGGGAGTTATATCCTTCCAAGACTTCTGAAACCAATTGCTCTTCGGTCATCAGAGCTGGAATTAATGGCTCGTTTTTAGATTTCAGATCGAAGGGCAATCTTTGTTCTGCAATTGATCGAATCAGAAATAGTCTGACTGCCTCAGAAAGACTCATGCCTAATTCTTCAAATAAAGCAGCTGCATTTTGCTTTATATCTTCTGAGACTCGGACTTTAAGAAAAGTATTCGAATTAACCGCTAACAATTGTATTCCTCCTATTTGTGTCCACAGTGTACACCTAAATAACCCGCTTCTGAGAAGAACTACCTTTTCTTTACTTCTTTTGGTTTCGTTGGTTAAAAAACAAAGGTTAAAGGGGGAACAAAGGTTAAAGGGGGCAGAAAACTACTGTATAGGAGAACCACAGTTTTATTGCTCGGAGTCCTCAAAAGAAGCTTTCTGCTGCCTTGAAAGGAGTTGTTCCTAGACAACGGGGATGTAACTTTCAGTTGGATAAGAACCCCAAAAAATGACAGTAATTAGTTATCCAAGGAGAAAATAATGAAAATCAAAAAAAGAAAATTTGTAATTTCTCTGGCTTTCTGTCTGAGCTTAGGTTTGGGCAGTCAGGTTTTTGCCTCCGGCATCCCGACAGTGGATGTGAGCGCAATTACTCAGGCTGTTTTGCAGCTTCAACAGCTGCAGCAAGCCTATCAGACGCAGCTTCAACAGTACAACACAGCAGTTAACCAGCTGAAAAATTTCACCGGAAACAGAGGCTTCGGCACGCTTAAGTACGATCTGAATTTGAGAAATTTGATTCCTCAAGATGTCCAATCAAGGCTTAATTCAATTCTTAGCGGCACCGGAACTCTTAGTAATCTTGGAAAACAGTTTTTTGAAAAATTCGAACTAGGAAAAGCCTGTGAGCAGCTTGAAGGAGAACCAAAGGAATATTGCCTGAGGTCTCAAAACTATAAAGCGGAGACTGCAGCTGCTTTACAGCAAGGACAGAATACCGTTGCTCAAAGACTTCAGAACATTGAATCTCTGATGTCAAAAATCAATGAGGCAGAAGACGCTAAAGCTATTGCAGATTTGTCAGCTCGAATTCAAGCAGAACAAGTAGCTTTGAACGCTTCGCAGTTTGCGGCGCAGTTTCAGCAGGCTCAGATGGCGCAACAATCCAAAGCTCTGGAAGAAGCTGCAAAGAAAAAAGCTTTTCAAGAGATGTTCCCTCCGATTACTGAGGCGGATTTAGACAATCTTTTAGCCCCAGTTAATAAACCGAAGAAGAGAAATTGATATGGCAGCCGGCGTTTTCGAGGCCTTCGGAGATCAGGTAAGAAGCATGATTCAGCGATTTGCTGAATCTGTATCGGCGTCAATCATCACCGATATCTTGCCGATAGTGAGCTCTGCAATTTTGATTTTCTTTATTGTGCGGGCCTGGCAAATCAGCAGCGGACGAGTTGAGGGATCACTTGCAGGTCTGGCAGAGAGCTGCGCAAAGATCACCGTCGTTTCAATGTTTGCGCTTAATGCTGCAATGTTTGCGGAATACATCATCCCTGCGGTTTACGGGGTGGAGTCGATGCTTCTTTCGGCGGTTTCTAGGGCTGTTGATGAGACCACTACAGTTTCTTCGGCGTGGGCGGCTTGTGACGTTACATGGAAGTCCTTTATGGATGGTTTTACCGCTATTCAAAAGGTTTGGGAGAAAACAGGACTTGGGATGTTCGGTGAGAACATTGGGATTGTCCTTTTTATCATGGTGCTCATGCTCATCATGTTTGTGGTTTGCGTCTACTTCATGATATTTGCGGTCGGGTATCTGCTTCTATATGAAATCTTCATTGTTATGGGGCTGGCCTTCGGTCCGATGTTCATTGCATGTCTCATGTTTCAGTCAACTAGATCTTGGTTTGACGGATGGCTGAGAGCAATGATTTGCTGGGTCTTTACTTTAGTTGCTATAGCCGCAACTCTGCTTTTAATTAACGGTATCTTTCACGATAATCTACTAGACCTAACAAATGCCGCTATTAAGGCTCAGGCCGGAAAGAACTTTTCTGCTCTATTTATCAAACTAGCTATCTTTACCGTCGTTGTCTTTTCTATCGCTACGGTTGTCAAGTCGATTCCGTCCTTTGCAGCGGGTATCACCGGAGGCGTGGCTTTGCAGGCTGCTTCAATGGCCGGAATGTTCAGCGGTATCGGACATACTGTTGCTGCCTTTATGGGCGGGGGGATGCTCGGTTACGGAGCTGCTCGAGGCAATGAAGAGATTAAAGAAAGAGCAAAGAATATCCTTGGCGGAAGCGGGTTGAATCAAACAGGGGCTTTTGCTGCCTCTTCTTTGGGCTATACGTTAGGAACAGGGATGAACTTTTTCGCCGGCAAAGATTATGCAGCGGATTCCAGTAGTAACCAGGCCACCGGCGGTTCTATGGCTCAAACTCCGGCGGAAGCTCAAACTGCAGCACAAAACGCCATGAGAGTCGGGGCAAATTACGCTGCCGCCGGCTCCGGAGTGCAAGCCGGCTCTTCCAGCGCATCCGGATCATCCGGCTCTGCGAGTTCTTATTCTTCCGGCCCTGCTGCATCGGCTAGCTCGAACTCTTCAACAGTTGCATCGGGGCCTGCAGTATCTGCAGGGTCTGCAGCTGCGGGAAGCACAGTTCATAGTTCTCAGCAACCTCAAAGTTCTTCAAGTGATTTCGGCTGGGACAGAAGTCAGTTTGACTCAAGAGCCGGATTCGGCTCACCGGCAGACAGCGTGAATTTAAACCATCAGTCTTCACCTACGGCAGAGTCGGCCTCTGCTGCGGAGACTGCAGCTAAAGAGGAAGCGGTGGCGGCCGAAAACCAACGAAAAGCCGAGGAAATCCTAAAAAGGAATAAAAAATGAATAAAAAATTACTGATTTTATTGACAGCAGTAAGCGTGTTGGCTCTTTCCGGGTGCGGTGCTCCAAAAGCTCCTCAGCCTTCAGGACAGAAAGTCTCTGTGGTTGAGTTTGCTAAGCAGAGAGAAGCAGCCCGCAAAGAAAAAATTTCGCAAGCAAAGCAAGATGCGGCAACAAGAAACTTCAGTTTTGAGAGCGAAAATGATCCGAGCCAAGGGAGATGAAGTTGTTCAAATTCCAGTTTGAGCCCAAAAATGAGATGCAATCTTATTTAACTTTCTCTTCTCCTTGGGCAGACAAAGATTCCCATTGCTTGTATTCGTCTTCGAATAAATGTCGAATCTTTTCATGTTCTTCTAAGAGGATGCCTAAATCATATTTTTTGATTTTTAGCTTTCTTTTGGCAGCTCCCTTAACAGAGGAATTCACAAGTTTTTTCAGATCGGCAGCAGGCATTTGGGCCTTCATAACAGTTCATAAAACACTTTCAACAATTACCTTTAAATCCTATAACAAGGAACGATATGTTATTTAAGAAAAAACCGAAAAAGGCTGAGCAGGCGCAAGATTTCGCTGCGTCCGGCTCCCCCGCAGCTTTAAAGGCTGGTGCGGAGAAGGCAGAAGATTACAACTATCAGGATGCACGAGATTGGACTGTGGAAAGAATGGCCTTGAAGGAAAAACAGGCCCGTCTTGGCTGGAGTATTTCTGGGTTGCTCCTGTTTTTACTTTTAATCGTCAGCACTGTTGCAGTAGCTATTGCGGTTAAAAAAGAAGCATATCCGTTTATCGTCGAATTGGATAAGTCTATCGGCACCACAAGAGTTATTGATATCCGTGATCCTCAGAATATTCCTGTCAACGAGATGATGGATAAGTACTGGCTGAATTTATACACGCTCAGTCATGAAAGTTACGACTGGAGAACGTTGGAAAACGATCATGCCCGAGTAAGACTTATGAGCATTCCCCCAATTTTCCAAAGCTATGATTACCAGTACGGTGCTGATAATAAAAATTCCATTCAGAACAAGTTAAAAGACAAACACAAAATTGTCTGTGAGATTGAGTCTGTCGTTCCGAACGGTAACGGAGTAGCAACGGTTCGATTCAATAAAAGACTGATAGATACGTATACGAATCAAGAAGTATGGAAGCAGTCCTGGAGAGCTTCCATCGGATACGAGTACAACCCCACATATACAATGGAAGAGTCGCAGCGTCTGGTTAATCCGCTTGGATTTACAGTAACAAGCTGGCGTACAGATCCAATTTTGGAGGCTGTGCCATGAGAAAGACAATTAAAGCTGTCGCTGCCGGATTAATTGCACTTTCGTGCTGTACATCTTTCGCTTTAGAAAAACCGGTGACAAGCAGTCTTGATAAGCGAGTTCTGTATACCGAGCACAAAGAGGGACAGGTCTATCCGATCAATGCTGTCAACGGCGTTATTACGGCAATTGTTTTTGCTGACGGTGAAAAAGTGCTTGACTGGGGCAGCGGCTATTCAACTGCTTGGGAGTTTGCTGCTCGGAATAATCATTTTTTCCTGAAGCCAAAAGATTTTCAAGGCACAACAAACTTAGTGGTCGTCACTGACCGGTACACCTATCTTTTTGATGTAAAACTTACTTCAAATAAAAAGAACGCCACGTACTCGATGACCTTCAGATATCCAATGCTGGAGGCTCAGAAGGCTCAAGAAGAAGCTAAGAAAAAAACTGTGGATGCTTTGTTAAGCAACTCGCCTCTAAACGAAGAAGGCATTGAAGAAGACGGGCAGAACAATACGCTTTATAGCGAAAATTTCGGAAGCTCTTCAATTTCAAAGGATTTGGCACCGCTGCAAGTCTTTGATGACGGCCAGTTTACTTATCTTAAGTTCGACAAGCACACCGATTTTCCCGCTGTTTACAGAGTTGCAGACGATGATGAAGAAACTCTGCTTAACAGTCATGTCAAAGGACAATGGCTTGTAATTCACGGAATTTACAAAGAACTAAGACTTCGAGCCGGACAAGGAGTAGTCGGCATCTACAACGACGGCTATACCGGCGGCGGTGTAAGAAAAGAAACCGGCGTAAGCGTTCCCGGAGTTGAACGCACGCTTATTAAGGAGGTCAATTAATATGGCCCAACAAGACAAAATCAATACAATCGAACAAGAAGAGACTGAGCTTGCTCAGACGAGTAAAGGCATTCCGAGCGTTGCCGGAAAAAGAAAAAACAAGTCTAAAAAAGGAGCTGTAATTGGTGTCTGCTTGGCTTTGTTTCTTTTAGCCTGCATTGGTGTTGGTTTTTATCAGAAATTTGCTCCAAAGTCAGTTGAAACAAAGGAAAAAGAGCCTATTCATTACAACTCTGCAAAATCTTTAATTTTGCCTTCTCTTGAATCAATTACTCCTCCAGAACCAAAAGTTGAACCTCAAGTAAAGAGTATTGAAGTAAAAGAAGAAAAGTCTCCGATTGCAGCTCCGCTCCCGGCTCCTGCAACCGTAACAGTCTTTAGTGAGCCTCCTCGGATTGAATCTACCGGACCTCAAGGTTTCGGTGCTCCGGCAAAAGAGCAAAAGAAGGAGCCGACACTGGCTGAAAAACGGAATATGGCTCCGATGATGGGAGAATCCTCCGGAGCTTCCGGACAAGGAAGTGGCGGCGGAAAAGGACTAGCAAGCACCCTACGGGAAGAAGAGCAGGAAGGTTATGTGAGCTCCGGTGCGGGCGGCAAGCTCGGTTCTCTCATGCACGGCATGGCTACTCCTTCAACAAGAGCCGTCATGATGCCAGATCGAAACTTGCTTTTGGCAAAGGGTACGTTTATTGACTGCATTTTGGAAACTAAGCTTGATACGACTGTCCCGGGCATGACGAGCTGCGTAATCCCGCAGGATGTTTATTCAGCAAACGGCAAAGTTTTATTGATAGAAAAAGGCTCTAAAGCGATTGGTGAATACAAAGGAGCCGTCGAAAACGGTCTTAACAGAATCTTTGTTCTCTGGACGCAGGTTCAAACACCAAAGGGTGTAAGAGTCATGCTTGACTCTCCGGGCACCGATTCCTTGGGCGGCTCCGGGCTTCCCGGTCATATCGACTTTCATTGGTGGGCCCGCTTTGGCAATGCTCTTCTGTTTACTTTAGTTCAGGACGGTTTTGAGTTTGCGATGACTAAACAGACTGAGAATTCCGGCGGCGTTAACTACTACCAAAATTCCCAAGACGGCATGGAAAAAATCATTGAAGAGGCTATGCGTCAAAGCGGCAATATTCCTCCGACACTGACAAAAAATCAAGGTGAGCGAATCGGCATTTTTGTTGCCAGAGACGTTGATTTTTCGGGTGTCTATCAGCTTAATCCGATAAAGAGGTAAGGAGAAATGAGATACTATTTTACAAAATCTTCTTGGGTTAAGCCGGTTTTCTTTCGTGTTTCGACAATAGGAACCACAAAAGTTTTTCTTTCAACTTTGCCTTGTTTCATCTGCCGGACTGAAGAAATAAGATCTTCGCAGAATTGGTTTATTTCATCGTCCACTGAGAACTTATTAAGTTTTTTTTGGGACATCAAATATTTCCTTCAAGCTTTTAGGCTAAAGAAGCCTCAATTGTGCGTAAGAGAGACTTTCTCAACCAAGGCCGGAAGAGAAAGCAGCAAACCCGTTTTTTCAAGGTTGATTTCCGCTTGTCGAAGATCATATGCACTTTGCATATTAAGAAGCAAGCGAGCACTGATACCTAAAGTTTTTTGCACACGCAAAGCTAAATCCGCTGAAATCCCTATCTTTCCAGAGATGATTCCGAAAACAGTTGAAGGAGAGACCTTCAATGCCTTCGCTAAGGAAGCCGGCGTGATCTTAAAAGCAGTAAGGACGTCTTCAATGATTAGCCCGGGATGGCATGGATTTAGTTTTGTCATTAATAGTCGTCCTTGTAATCAAAAATGGGCGGATAACTTTCCATTTCCCAATCCTAAAAGCACGGTGAGGATTGCGCAAGCCGCCAATCTGATTTAGCTATTTTTACCTATTAGAACTTAAGAGAGGAATTAATGAAGAACGCACATGAAAAGTTGAACCAACGGCATAAGCTCAGTGAAGAAAATCAGAGAGCATTGCAGACGCTGCTGGAAGCGTACAGAAAAACAAAAGAATTTAAAGAGCATCCGCAGCTTGCAGAAGGACTTGAAGAAAAACTCACTTCAGTGTTTCTTAGTGCGCAGAATCAAGGAATAAAAATTTCTTTGAACCGCTACGACATCAATGCACCAAGCCGTAATGCCGTTAGAGTCCAGTTCAAACAACAATCAAAAGAAAAAGAAAAATAAATAAAACTAATTTCAATTTGCACGACTAGCGGAGACAAACCAATCCTTAAGGAAAAAAGAAATGGAATTTAAAGACAGGCTGAAATATGCCGACACACTTTATGTATCTCAGCATTGGGCATCATATCTTGCCGGAGCGACAGACGAGCTTCCTCTCGATTTGGACGAAAATGAAGAAAAAGCCATAGAAAAATTTGAGAAAGAATGGGAGGTTGCCGGGGTCAACAGTGAAACCTTAGATAACCCGCTCTTTGAAAAATGTGCCATCAGCGGGAAGATGTCTGACTGTGTTGAAGTTACAGCCATTAACAGAGAACTGATTAAGGCTGAAGAGCAGAGAATTGAAACAGAAAACAAGCTGGAAAAATTGTCTGCGGACAATAAAAAAACTTTTGAGAACGTCTATCAAGCTCATATCAAACAAGAAGAGTTCCAACAACATCCTGATTTGAAACCCGCATTTCGTGCGAAGTTGGCAGACATGTTTCTTGCGGCTCAAGAAAAAGGAGTGACTTTAAAACTAAACGAGCCTTCCCCTCAGAAAACTGCTGAAACTGTCGGCAAAGAAAAGCCGGCAAATAAAGATCAAGAACGTTAATAAAAATTGGAATGTGAGGAAGATATGGCTCGCTTAATGGCTGAACAACTTGAATTAGACTTTTTTGCTCTTTTGCCCGAGAAGACAGAAGAGGCTCCCTCTGTCAGAAGTCCTGTTTCACGAGTTTCTAAACCGGCAGTGAAAATGCCGGAAACTTCGGAAAGAGTTCAATTTAATCGAGACGGAAGCAGGAAACTTAATGATTTTGGTGAAGATCTGGACAACCAGCGCAAAGGCAAAGTCAGAGTCAATAGACAATCAAATCAGTTTCTCTATGACGAGCAAAGCGAACTGGAGAAACGTCTATCAAGGGAGCCATTGGATTCAGTTTGGCCCAAAGATTCGATAATAGAACTTCAAAAAATTAATCCGAAGGCTGCCGCATGCCTCTGGCTTGTTAGAGGAACTATGAGCGGCAGAAAGCCTGCACAAAGCTCGCCTCGTTATCAAGGTTACTTAAAAACAGCGTTAACCGCAATCGGTCTGCACCGTCAGGTGCTCTTTGGAGAGGATGCTCCAGAAGTAGGAGATGTCAGAGCTTTTGATAGATTTTATGGAATAGGAAAAGAAAGTTATGAGGTTCTATCTCTAGCCGATGGTAAGTTCTGGCCTTATTTGAGAATGGGTGTATTCCGAAACGCAAAAGCCATTCCCACTGCTAATGATTGGAAATTGAGTGATGGTTCGGATATTAACGATTACCCCTTTCAAATTGCAGTCGGTTTTAATGAAAATAACGCCAAAGAGAAACATCCTCTGTGTTTTCTGGACGAAGACGGAGAAAGAATTCCTTATATAGCTGTTGTTGTCGGCAAAGATGAAGAGGAATTTAAGCAAAATTTAAATCGGCAATTGAGTATTTCTCTGCAAAGGTATTTAGAGGCTGAAAAGCAAGAAGATGAACAAAAGGAAGATAAACCCAAAAAGATTTCAGCTATTCGATTGTTTGGGCGCGGGGACCGTCAATCTCATACTTATGAAATCTATGGAAAACAGGGCAGCATAGAGCTTCAACTTACCGAAAGGATAGCTTTTAAATCCGACGCGGATTTTTGGGATTATGTGCTCAGACATCAAGAAGAGTTTGAAAGCAAATATCTTGAACTAAGGACGGAGTATTCAAAAAGCGAGAAGGATTGGAGAGGAAATTCACCTATTCGTGAAAGAATTGGGACTGATTGGCGGCAAGGAAAAGACGCTACGCCGGAAATGTTTATGTCAACGTTCGGTTTCCGTGGCGTCGAATTCGGTAATTGGGTAAAACAAGGCAAACACGGCAGAGAGCGTCAGTGGATGCTTAACAATGCTTTTGATTCTCTCAAAGATCTGGCAGAAATTTTAAACATACCTCCTAAGGCCGTTGCTCTGAACGGTGAACTGGGACTTTGTTTTGGTTCCCGAGGATTCGGCTCTGCTTCTGCTCACTATGACCCGCAAAATCGACTGATTAATCTGACAAAAACTAAGGGATATTCGAGTTTGGCGCATGAATGGTTTCATGCACTGGATCACCACATGGCTTGTGATCTATATGAAGCGAAACTCTTCGAAAGCAAATTCCTAAGCGACAAGGCTGAACCTGTAAGGTTCGGTCTATCAGAGGCTTATAAAGAAAATCTGCGCAGACAAATTGAAGCCTACTCAAAAACGCCCGATGCGGTTGTGGAATCAATTGAAAGCAAACTTACATCAAACCCTTTGTTTCCCGCCGTAAGCACAGGCCTTGTGTTGGAGACCCTTACTCATCACACTGCATTTAAAGACGGCAGAAGCGTGACCTATTCGTTGAAACACCAAATTACTAAAGACGACCTCAGAGAAATTCACTTCGAGCATGAAACCAAGCTGCGTCCGCAAGTTTTTCATGCGTGGGGAGATGTGGTAGAAGCAATAAGAGCTTCTTCAATGCATCAAAGAATGAAGAAGAAAAACGCTTATTGGCAGTCGAAAATAGAAGAATCTGCCAGAAGTTTTGAAGCCTTTATTCAGTATCGCTGTAAAGAACTTAACATACAAAATGATTTCCTGACTAATGCCGCTTTCAGTGAAAAATCTCTAGGAAAAGATAACTTCTATCCGTACTTAGACGGAGAAGATGTAAAGAAGGTATGCGATAAATTCAGAGAACTCTTTGCCGTTATTAAAAATAAAGAAACAAAAAAGGGAGTAGAGCTTTATTCGAGAGAAATAACAGAAAAAGCAGGGACACCTCGTTTGGACATTAGAGAGCTCCTAACCAAAGAATTCGGTGAAAACGGAATTGTTCAGCTTATCAAGGCAAACAAACTTTACATTGCTCAAAATCAGGAGGAGGCTCTTTTCATTCACGCCACGAAAGAACGAGAAGGCAGCTTTCAAACCTTGTCTGTTCAAGAGCCGATAAACGAAAAAATTCTGGGTTTCTACGATCCCAAGGCAAAATGCTCTTATCTGGTTGCAGACAACCTGACCAAGGAAAATTCTGTTGCCGTTGTGCTTCATGAAATCGGCGTGCATATGTCACGGGATTCGCAGTTTAAAGAGAGAACCGAAAGACTGATTACACAGGCTAATGAACTTTTCCGAGAAGGATTAAAAGAAAAAGACCCTCTGATGGAAAAAGTACAGAAAAGACTTTCTGACTCCAATGTACAGCCGTTCTTTAAAAATTACAAAGAGGAAGTCTGCGGATATCTTATTGAAGAAGCTGCAAAGGAAATCAATAAAACTCCGAAAGTCCAACGATGGTTTCAGGAAGTCACCTCAACCGTGAAAGTTTGGCTTTCTGAACATGGGGTTTTAGATGTAAGCAGACTAAAAACGCAAGATCTGGTGACAATTGCCAAGGCAAACGTTAAAGAAATCGCCCGTCAAAAGCCTGAAGTGAAATTGTCTCCGGAAGGAATGAAAGTGTTGGCAGAACACGTCAAGGCCATGAACTTCAAGTACTCCAAGATAACGGATGCCGAACCGGAAATAAAAACTCTCTACAGAAAATTCGTTGAGCTGGAACAGGCAGGCAAACCGCTTCCAAAGGCAGCCGTGGTCGAGAAGCCGAAAAGCGGATTACAACGATAAAAAGGATGGTTATGTCTACAGGATTGAATAAAACTCATCAAAGAAGAGATGTCATTTTGACTTCACTTTGTGACTATTTTGGAAAAAGTACTATAGACAACTTGCTTCTTTGCGGCTTTTTGAGAGTGATAGAAAACCTGCAAACTGATGAGCTTGATGGAATCACTATCGCTTCGAAGATTCATAAGAAAACAAAAAACATTGTTCCGGATGAACTTGCAACTTCCGATAACGAGGAGGGAATTATCGCAGAGCTTCCTCATCTTAAGGAAGGTTTTCCGGCTTGCCCAATTGTTGTAAGAATAGGCTTTCATATTCCTTTTGTTCATAGAGGAGCAGGTTCCCGGCATTTAACTGGGAATGTAATAGAGTTTCCTAAAAGAGACTTTTTTCCTAAAGAAGAAAACAAAACTGAAGGTTCTTTAAAAGGATTGGTAGAGGTTTTGAAGAATAGTTCTCAGTTGTATCAACTGAATCCTTTGAAATATGTTTTCTATTCTTCCAAGCATCAGTACGGGATAGTTTGTACTCTTAATGAGAAATCGAACCGTTTAGAGGTAGTTACCGTTCGACCGGTTCGCAAAAAAGAATTGCCCCAAAATCTATGGGGCAATCAGTGGATAAAAATATCAGGCGCGCTCATCTTTCCTGATCAAGCGGCTTCGGTCCCGCTCTCCTCTTGTTTACAGACTACTGAGAGAAAACATACCGAACCTCAGTCTACGAAGTCGCACGAGGATAATTATCTTGACGTTGATTATACACCTGCTTTAAGGAATGCTATTGAAAGGGCGAAGAGGAACCTGCGTTCTGAAGCTAACAATATTCAAGGGTTTTATTCGAAATCTAAAAAAATTGCAGTTCTTGTTGCGGAAAATCTTTCCGCTATTTCTGCTCCTAGTGTTTTGCTTCACGAGCTTGGTATTCATATGGCATATGACACCTTTTTCAAAAATAAACTTCAGCCAATTATTGAAGAAGCACCAAGCTTGCTTGAGCATTTAGTAGCGAAAAGTGATCCAATTGGGCTGTATGCTCAGTCGCAAATGACACTGGCCCAGATTACGAAAAAGTCAAAAGGTTATAAGGAAGAGGTTTGCGCTTACTTAGTAGAAAGTTGTGCTCTTCATGCAGTGACAGAGCCTTCATTAATTCGTTGGTTCAATGAGTTAAAAAGCAAAACTTCAGTTTGGTTATATGAACACGGCTTTAAAGAAGTTGACAAATTAAGTCCAAGAGATCTGGTGACAATTGCTAAGGCAAACGTTAAAGAAATCGCCCGTCAAAAGCCTGAACTGAAACTGTCTCCGGAAGGAATGAAAGTGTTGGCAGAACACGTCAAGGCCATGAACTTCAAGTACTCCAAGATAACGGATGCCGAACCGGAAATAAAAACTCTATACAGAAAATTCGTTGAGCTGGAACAGGCAGGAAAACCTCTTCCAAGGGCAGCCGTTGTCGAGAAAAGAACCGGAGGAATGCAAAGATGACGGAAAGAGAAGTAGGGATAAACGTGGCAGGTGCGCTCATCTCCCCCGCCCCTGATGCTTCGGCAACATCACCCTCTAATCTACTGTCAACTGAAGAAAAACAAGCCGAACTTCAGCACACCAAGTCGCTCGAGGACATTTATCTTGCCGTTGATTATACGCCTGCTTTGAGAAAAGCCTTTGAAACAGGAGCCAAAAGACAGGCATTTGAAAATAAGAAGAAAAGGAGGACAGCATGGGAAGAGCAATAGCCCACGATGCAGTTCTTAGAAATTTATTAAAAAAAGCTTTGCAGAAGTATTTAGACAGAAGCGATATTACAGAAGTTGCCGTTAACTCTCCGGGGATTGTGTGGGTTGAAGAGTCGGGAGGATGGGCCAAGATTGAAGATCCGGCAGTTACATACGACTATCTTCTTTCCTTGGGTAATGCTGCCTCCGTGTTCGGAGGAGAAAACAAGGTTTTCGACAGCGGTCATCCGGTTTTATCAGTTGAACTTCCTGACGGCGAAAGAGCCCAATTCGTAATGCCTCCGGCTTGTAAAAGCGGAACAGTGAGCCTTACGGTCAGAAAAATTTCCCGCTCGGTAATCGAGATAGAAGATTACAAAAAAAGCGGTTTTTTCAACAAAATCAGAAAATCCGACAGCGTTGATCCGAATGCTCAGAAACTGCACGATCTCTATGAAAATCTTTTTCATCCGGATGAAGCCATAAGAATTTCCAGCCGTTCTGACTTTCTGGTTGAATGTGTTAAGTGCGCAAAGACAATCATTATCGCCGGAGAGACCGGTTCCGGCAAAACCACTTTTATGAAGGCTTTAATGCAGCATATTCCGTCCTCACAGAGAATTATCACAATTGAGGACGTTCCTGAGCTGCTTTACGGACTCCCCAAACACGGCAATCAGGTCAACCTTTTCTATCCTTCCGAGGCAACTGAAGACTCCAGTGTGACAGCCGCCAGTCTCATGAGATCTTGTCTGAGAATGAAACCCGATAGGATTTTGCTAGCTGAACTTCGAGGCGGAGAAACATATGATTTTCTAAACATATGTCTTTCCGGTCACGCAGGCTCAATAACAAGCTGCCACGCCGGCAGTTGTGAGCAGGTTTTTGAATACTTGGCTCTTA
The DNA here is from genome assembly GCF_054660695.1 of Turicimonas sp. TL08. Classification (NCBI taxonomy): domain Bacteria; kingdom Pseudomonadati; phylum Pseudomonadota; class Betaproteobacteria; order Burkholderiales; family Sutterellaceae; genus Turicimonas; species Turicimonas sp. TL08. The sequence continues at coordinate 106,573 of NZ_BAAGDP010000004.1, read as the reverse complement.
AAGTGCTGCAGTCGAATACTGGAAGACAGTTACCTTATGAGGTCATTCAAAAACTTCTGCATCAGGTCATCGACGTTATTGTGCACGTTCACAGAGACCATCGTGACGGAAGGCATATCACTGAAATTTTCTATGCCGATCCTTTAAATAAAGGAGTGAGCCATGAGTGATGCATGGAAGAAAGTCCTCTTCGGTATTTTTGCCGGAATCTTTTTACTGGTTTTGTTCTATTGGGTGTCCAGTTTTATCTTTATGCAAATTTTCGGACTGCCGATATCACTGTCCCGGCCGTGGACGATTGTTCAGTATTGGATGCTCTATCGGGACAGTACATATAAATGGGTCCGTCTGGCTGTAAATTTCTTCTTTTTCTTTCCTTGGATAATTCTTGCCGGTGCTGCTGCTCTCATTGTCTTAACAAAAGACAAAAGAGCTTTGCACGGTGCAGCCCGATTTGCAACCATAGCTGAAGTTAAAAAAGCAGGATTAATTGATCCGGAAAAAGGCTTAGATAAAACCATTCTTGTCGGCAAATTTAAAGACCGCTACTTGACTTACGGGGGCTTTCAGTTTGTCCTTCTGGCTGCTCCTACCCGTTCAGGCAAAGGCGTCGGTGTAGTTGTTCCCAACTGCCTAAACTATTCTGATTCTTTAGTGGTGCTTGATATCAAGGGAGAAAATTTTGATATCACGTCAGGGTTCAGACATTCTTGCGGGCAGGAGGTTTATTTATTTTCACCCTATGACGAAGAAGGCAAGACTCACCGCTACAATCCGCTGGATTACGTAAGTGATGATCCTGCTGAAAGACTTGGAGATATTGATGCCATCGGGCAAGCTTTGTACGCCGGTGAGAACAATAACGATAAGTTCTGGTCGGAAAATGCCAAAGACTTCTTCCGAGGCGTGGCTTTATTTGTATTAGAAACTCCGGAACTTCCTAATACCTTAGGTGAAATTCTGCGTCAGGCTTCCGGCAAAGGCAAACCCGTTAAAGAGCATCTGCTTGAAAAACTTAAAGAAGCTCAAGAAAAAGGACACCCCTATTCCAACAACTGCGTCGATTCTTTAAACCGAGTACTAAGCAACTCTGAAAACACTTTAGCCGGTATTGTCGCTACGTTTAACACCGCACTTTTAAGTTTTCAGAATCCAAAGGTGGATTTGGCTACAAGCGCAAGTGATTTTGACTTAAGGGAAGTCCGCAGAAAAAGAATGAGCGTCTATTTCAAGATAGAACCGACGAAACTCAAAGATGCCAGAGTACTTATCAATCTCTTTTTTGATCAGCTGTTAAATTTAAATACACGCAAACTGCCTTCTCAGGATGAATCGCTGAAATATCAATGTTTAGTGCTCTTAGACGAGATGACTTCCATCGGCACAGTCAACATGATTAAACAAGCAGTCTCGTACATGGCCGGCTACAACATGAGACTGCTGACGATTATCCAAAATAAATCTCAGTTGGAAGATGTTTACGGAAAAGCCGGAGCCGTGACTTTACTGTCTAATCATGCGTTAATGATTATGTATGCTCCGAGCCCTGCAACACAGTCAGATGCGAATGAATATTCAGAAATGCTTGGCTATCAGACCGTAAAGTCAAAATCAAAATCTACAGGGAAATCCGGAGGATCTACCAGCGAATCTGATCAAAGAAGAGCTCTGATGCTTCCGCAGGAAATTCGAGAACTCGGAACCGATAATGAAATTGTTACATTAGAAAATACCAAACCGATTCTTTGTAAAAAGATCCGCTATTACAAAGATCCGGAGTTTACAAAAAGAGCCAATTGGCAAACGCCGGATATTCCGATTCAGGACGTTAACTTATTCGTCGCTCAGTTAGAGCAAAGAATCCGTGCTGCCGCTGATGAGGAATTGAAAGAAGAAAACGCTGCTGACTCTATTGTCACCGGTAACACTACTTTACCGGCGGACATGGCCTCCATTCCGGATTCACAATGGTCTCAGGAGCAGATTAACTGCTATCTGGATAACCTCGTAACCAATGAAATCGGTGTAAAAAGTTTCAGCAATCCGTTCGCAAACTTAAATGAAGTTGTAAAAAATTCCTCACAAGCTGCTCAAACAAATTATGCGGCAGCCTTTTCGGAGGCTGCCAACGCTGTCGGATCCGATGTGGAAGAAAATACCGGCTTAGAGTCGCTGATGCAAACCGAATCAGAGGAAAACGAGGAAACCGAAGACTCTCTTTTAGGTGCACTGAAAGAGTTTGATCTGGTTGATTCTGCCGAAACGAAAAAAGATATCGAGACCTCGGAGCTGCCTGAGTCCGTTGAGATTACTGCTGAAATTGAAGAAACTTCCTCCCCTGAGAGTCAAGACGAATCAGAGGCTCCGCTGCGAAAAGTTGAAGCAAGAGTTACTGCAAATATTGAAACCACAGATTGGACGGAGGATAAGTGCGCAAAATTTGTGGGAACCCTTATAGAAGAAATCAAAAAGCAGCTTGTCGAGGTTCCTGCCGGTTCACAGCCGTCAAATTATCAAGAAGACTCAGAGGAGTCTGCTGAGTCTGCATCCGAGAAGATTAGAAATTTTAATCAAGCTAAAAATTTATATCGAAGAGCTGCAAGACGTCCGCTGTCTGCATAAATACCTCTTAACTCAAGCGGAAAACAAAAGGAGAATCGTATGAACGATTACACACCGTTTAACAATGCCATCGTGGTTTACAAGGAAGCCACAGTCAGTCAGATTGTCCCAAAGTCCGGTCCACGAGCCGGACAGAAGACTTCTGTTGTTGAATTTAAAGCTTACAAGCCGGAATTTGAAAAAAAAGCCGACGGAACTTTTGAAAAGAAAGATTCGAAGTTCTTCACTGTCCAGTATTACGGCAGCGAAGTTTCGGCCAAGAGAATAGCTGCGGGAATCAAAGAAGGCATGACTCTTGAAGTTCGTGGTGAGCTCAGAGAGAAACAATTTACCGGAAAAGACGGCAAAACAATGACAGAAAATGTCATTGGAGCCAAGGGCATAGCTGTTTCACTGAATCAGCCGGGTCTTGAAATTCAATTCTCTAAACAAAAACATCAGCAAAAAGGTCAAGAGAGATAAAAGCTGAGTAATTGCTGTCCGGTTAGCCGGGGGATGCCGGATGAATCCTGAGGAAATGGTGAGACATATGGTAAATAAAACAGAACAATTAAAAATCGTTGTAAAGGTTTTTATTAAAAATTTATGCAAACCGGCAGCCGCCAAAGAATTTTCTTTTGATGCAAAGGAAGCCGAAGACTTAGGCTGTTTTGAAGAGACTGCAATTACTGCCCAAGAGAAAGATAAGTTCTTTGAAGATTTTTGCTTAAGAACTTATGCGCAAGTCCCCGAAGGAGCTAAAGACCATGGCAAATAAAACAAGCAGTACTCACAATAAATACAATGCTTATGTCAATGAGGTCGCAGAACTTTTTATAGATCAATTGAAAAAGGGATGCGCTCCTTGGCAAAAAGGTTGGGAGTCAAAATTTATTCTTCCGCAAAATGCAGTAACCGGAAAACTCTATCGAGCCTCTAACCTGATGCTTCTTTTTGCTATGCAGTGCTCTAACGGATTTGAAGATAACCGTTGGGTGACTTTCAATCAAGCACGCTCCTTAGGAGGCTCGGTCAGAAAAGGAGAAAGAGGTGTCCCTTGCATCTTTTGGGGAAGGTTTGAAGTTCGGGACGAAAATCCTGAAAAAGAAGGAGAAGAGATCGTTGTCAAAGAAAGAATGATCCCATGTCCGTTTACGGTTTTCAACGTTGGACAATGTGAGAACCTGAAAATAAAACCTTTGGAAGTACCTCAGCATGACTGGACGCCTGTTGAAGCAGCCGAAAAGCTTCTTAAAGCCTCGGGAGCAAAAATTGAAGAAAAAAATCAGTCTCGGGCTTTTTACAACTCTGCCAAAGATCTGATTGTTCTGCCTGAAAGAAAGCAGTTTTTTAATGCGGAGGCTTTTTACGACACTGCGCTTCATGAATTAGGACACTGGACCGGTCATAGTTCAAGACTGAACAGAACTTTCGGAAAATCCTTCGGGGACGAGGAATATGCTAAAGAAGAACTCAGAGCAGAAATTTCCTCTTTCATGGTCGGATCAACCCTCGGACTTTCTCATGATCCGTCAAACCACGCAGCCTATGTTGATTCATGGATTAAAGCGTTAAGAGACGATCCGAGAGAGATTCTTAGAGCTTGTGCTGATGCCGAAAAAATCAAAGATTACCTATTTAGCTTGGATAAGTCGCTGAAACTTGAAGAAGGCAGTTCCACTGAAATTTCTAAAGTTGCAGAGGAATATTCCGAGACAAGAAAAGCTGTAAAAATTTATAAGAGTTTTTCTGCAGAGGAAAAAGCTGTTGTCGTCCAGAGCCTTGCTCAAAGTTTGAATAAACCGAAACGCAATTCAAATCCCTATCAAATGAATCTGTTTGACCGTGAAGTGAGTGAGAAAAAAGAAAGATTGGCCTGTGGCTGCGAAAGATAGCAGGAGGAAGGAACGTGAGATTATTTATTGCGGAAAAACCATCGGTGGCAAAAGCCATTGTGAATGAGTTGGGAGTTGTAAAACGCAACAATGGTTATATTGAATGCTCCGGACAAAATTATGTCACTTGGTGCTTTGGTCATTTGCTTGAGCAGGCAGAACCGGACGCATACACTGCTGAAGATATACCGGTGAGCAAAAAAACGGGAAAGAAAATCTGGCGTATGGAGGATCTGCCGATATTTCCAGTCCAATGGAAACTTCTTCCCAAGCCTGACAAAGGCGTAAAAGCTCAATTAAAAGTTATTAAGACACTTATCCCTAAGGCACAAACAATAGTAAATTGCGGCGATCCCGACAGAGAAGGGCAGCTTCTAGTCGATGAAATTTTAGAGTTCTACGGAAATAAAAAAGCGGTTCTTCGTTTTTGGGTTTCGGCTCAAGATTCTGCATCTATCAGAAAGGGTCTTGAGAATCTGCAGCCAAACTCAAAATACAACGGGATGAAATTAGCTGCTTTAGGACGCCAGAGAGCCGACTGGCTTCTTGGAATGAATCTGACCCGTGCTCTTACTCTTGCTCATTCAAGCCGTGAGGAGCGCAGACTTATCGCCGTCGGAAGAGTTCAGACGCCTACTTTGCAATTAGTAGCGAGCCGAGATCTTGCTATAAAAAATTTTAAGAGCATCCCTTTTTATAACTTTAATGCGGACATTAAAGCCGCAGGGGGTAGCTTTAAGACAACTTGGAAGGCTGCTGAAAATCAAAAAGGATTAGATGAATCGGGCCGGCTGGTAAGCAAAGAGGCGGCAATTGCCTTAAAGCAAAAATTGCAGCAGGCAAAAAGCGGTGTTATTACAAAAGCTGAAGAGGTTCTCAAAAAACAAGTCCAGCCTAAAGCATATTCTTTAGCTGATATTCAGCTTGAGGCTTCCAACAAGTTTGGTTTTTCAGCGCAAGAGACTTTGGACACGTGTCAGAGTCTTTATGAAAATCACAAATGTGCGTCTTATCCAAGAAGCGACTGCCAATTTTTGCCGGAGAGCCAGTTTGATGATGCACCCTCGGTGATTGCGGCGGTCGGCAAAAGCATTCCGGAGCTATCGGCTTTAGCTAAAAAGGCAAATCCTTCGATTAAGTCCCCTACGTGGAACGATAAAAAAATTACAGCTCACCACGGACTGATTCCAACTTGTCAGAGCGTTTCATGGGAGGCCTTAAATGAGAAAGAAAAGAAAATTTATTTTCTGATTGCTAAACGTTATTTGTCCCAATTTTTCCCGGAGCATCAGTACTTGGCTAAGACTATTGAGTTAGATATCGCCGGTGAAAAATTTTGCGCTCATGGCAAAACTGTAAAAGTTGCCGGCTGGAAAGGGTTCAACGAAGAAGAGGAAAAAGAAGAACTTCAAGTTCTTCCTAAAGTCACTAAAGACGAGAGAGCGGCAGTAGCGGGCATTTCTGTTAAGCAAGATATGACCAAACCACCGGCATATTTTACTGAGGGTACGCTTATTGCTGCCATGGAAAAAATTCATACCATCGTTGAAAATCCCGAGCACAAAAAACTTCTTAAGGAGGGAGACGGCATTGGTACGCCTGCAACGAGAGCCGCAATTATTACTGAGCTGAAAAAGAAGGGATATCTAGCCTCTAAAGGGAAAAAAATAAACGCAACAGAAGTCGGAGTTGCATTGCTCAAAGTCGTTCCTGAACTTGTTAAAAATCCGGTTCTGACTGCCATGTTTGAAAGAAAACTCAAAGATGTTGAGGCCGGAGCAGGCAGTTTGCAGGATTTTCTCAGCACCCAGCAAAAGTTTATTTTGCAGGAAATTACAAAAGCTAAAAAACTAGCCGGGATATAACCGTCATGCAACTGTCAGACAACCCTTTTTTAGAAGATTTGTTTCCGACGCCACGAGCTCCAAAAGGCAGTTTCAAAAGAGAGTTCGAGACGGTTAAGTCGACCGCTGCTTTTCGCTTTTCGGCCCTCGGGTCGAAAACGAAGGCGGCCGGAGTAGTAAACGGAAGACCCGAAGTTGTTATCAGATTGGGAAGACCCAATGTTCGCTCTTATTCTCATCTGATTAAAACTGCTGATTACATTGCCCGGCATGGAGATGTTGAAGTTGAAGATCAGAGCGGGCAGATTTTTACCGATAAAGCCGAATACCGAAAAATTCTTTATCAATGGAAACTTGCTTCAGATATGGGAGAAGGTGAAGCAAAATACGGCCATGCAAGAAGAATTATTCTGTCTATGCCCGAGGGAGTTGATGAGGAAAAATTTCAGAAATCCTGCCGGCAGTGGGCCAAAGATATGCTTTCCGGTTACGACTATTTAATCGCTTTTCATTTAAAAAGCAATGACAAAAAAACTCATCAGCCTCATTGTCATATTCTCCTGCGGACCATTAGTAAAGACGGGAAAAGGTTTCATTTAGACAATCAAGAGACGGCTGCCCTTCGTGAGCATTTTGCTTCATGCTTGTTAAAAAACGGCATCGAAGCTAATGCTACACGTCGATGGTCCCGGGGAAAAACGATAAAGTCTGTCAGTCAGGCTGATTATCACGTTGCCCGCAACCGTGTAATGACTAATGAAGAGCGGGCACGGATTTATGCCATGAGCAAACAGCGCAATCTTTTGAACCATCAGAAAGAGAGAATGCAGCGGATAGCTGACGCTTTCGAGATTGGTGCGGAGATTGAAGATCCGGATGGAATTGTTCAAGCTAAAAAAACGAGAAAGAAAGTCATCGGACTGGCAAACGGTGCGGCTCAGCAGCTTCTGCGTTCTCAAAATCAGGCCGACAGAGAGTTGGGTAAGAAACTTAAAATTCATTACGACAATCTTTCTCCGGTCGAAAGTGCACAGCAGAAAATGCTCAGAAAGATGAACGAAGAAAGAGCACAGCAGATTCGCCGGCTGCAAGCAATGAAGAGAAGAAAGAAATTTGAACGAGGAGCTCAGCGATAATTTTGTAAACAATAACGCATTCGACAGTTTCGGCAAAAATCAGGTTAATATTGCCGAGCCTTAAAAATAATGAGAATGCTTCTGAAATATGAGGCAGAGGCCCTGCAGTAACGAAACTCTAAGTTGCTTGCAGGAAGAAAAACACGAGGCTCAAAGCGTACGGGAATACGCAGAGAGCCTCAGTTAATAAGGAGTTGGTCGTGAGACTTGAAACTATACGACTATTACTGCTCCTTATCGTGTTGAAGGAATTATCCTTCAACGCAGAGGTACTTGTCAACTTTGACATGCATATCTCTGTCTCGATAGTGGCAGCAGCAACGCTCTTAACAATAGTTAAGAAGTAGCGTTGGCAGAGCCGGTACAGATTGTTTTGTATCGGCTTTTTTTGTTTTCCGATGCCGATTATCTCCTCTTATTTATTGACAGCTTCTTTGAATTTTTTGCTCGGATGGAACTTTACAACTTTAGCTGCAGGAATGGTTATTGGTTCTCCATTTAAAGATATAAATGTTTCCTCAGCTTATTAGGTTATTCGTCCTAGGAACTCTTATCTCGAGCTTTTATAAGGGCCTATCTTAACCGACTTAGCTCTTTTTGAATAACTATCGAGAACACTTAGAAAAAAGGTGAAGATCGGCGTGTTTCGGAGGTTTTCACTTAAGCAAAAGCAATACAATTGATAATTAACCGGAAAAGAAAAATTAAAACACTTAATCCACTTTATACTAGAGGCATGAGAAGATGTGCATAAATCTCATCCTTATAAGGCGGCTCGGAATTGGTACTTCCGGGCCGTTTCGCTTGGTTTTTACACAGACTGAGAAGAAAACCAGCAACTTCTCAATTCCTTGCTCTGTTATGCACTCAGAGTAGGTGCGGTAATTCTAGCAATACACAACTAGACGATTTTGTCTTTTCCAATAACAACAAGGATCCAAAAAACAAGCTCTATACTTCCAATAAGCATCACTAATATCCTTTGTAAAAAGATAAAAAATGAAAGACGGGAAAGAGCTCCATGAGAAAATCATGATTAGTTATTTGTTGTTACTGAACAAACAAACCGATCAATTTATTTTAAAAGGAGGAACTGCCTTATCACGCTGCTATGGATTAGACAGATTTTCTGAAGATATTGATTTGGATGGTCACAAACAAGATATTAAAGAACTGACGAGAAGATTTTGTGACCGATTTGGCTTCACAATGAGAGTTGCCAAGGACACTTCAACAGTAAAACGGTGCCTAATTGATTACGGCGGATTAGAAAAGCCTTTGAAAATTGAAGTCTCTTACCGAAACCAACAAATATCTGAACAAGACTGGCAGATTGTTGGAGGAATTAAAGTTTATTCAATTGATGCCTTAGCCAGAATGAAGGCCAATGCCTACAACGGTCGTGACAAAATTAGAGACCTTTATGATTTGAGCTTTATTTGCAATAATTACTTTGATAAGCTTTCTCACGGAACCAAAAATACAATACGTGATGTACTCTCTTACAAAGGTATAGAGCAATTTGACTACCTCGTTGCAACTCAAAAGGATCCACTCATCGACAAAAATAAACTTGCCGATAGTTTCTTGACAATGCATGACAAGCTGGGCCTTCTACTCGATAATGCCCAAGAGAAGAATAAGCTGGAACAAAACCGCTGAGGTCTTTATGAAATATATAAGCGGCATACATGCTTTAAATTTACGCTGCAGCCTGCAAACTTGCGGTGACTGGCACCAATCCGGTATTCAATGGAAGATGCCCACAGTCCGAGAATCTTCAAATTCTTTGTTTGGTGATTATGGAATCGAGAAGAACTCCTTTGTTCCGGAACATGAAGGAACTTTCAATACTGCTAATCATATTCGGGCCTGTCTAGATTTATTGGCGGAAGGAAATTTCGGTTATGCTCAAGGAATGCGTAACGAGCTTATTTGCAATGACAGCTATACACCGGAGATTTTCAAAAAAGTTTACGTGCTAAGGAGCCTGAAGCATTGGGATAAGATCAGCCAATTCATGGGCAAAGAGTATGGAATTCAATGGTTGAATTTTCTTTCGAGCGAAAAGCCATGAGAAAAGAACTAGAGCCGGTTTTTACAGAACAACAGATAAAGATAGCGAAGGAACTATCCCAAAAGTATATCTGGTGGGAGAAGCCGGAAGTATTTTTAGAGTGTGATCCGCTCTTTATTTTGGCTCAAGTCATGAATTTAGGTACGTTGAGTGACCTGAGGTTGATGTTGGAAAATTTCGATAAAACCCTTCTTATAAGTGTTCTTAAAAACGCAAAAAAAGGATGGTTTGATGACAAGAGATGGAACTTTTGGCATTTATATTTGGGTCTATGTGAGCCCGGAGAAGTTCCCCCTTTGCCGAAGAGGAAGATAGTTCTTCCTAATGGAGAGGTTTGGGAGATATGACGATTCAAACAGAATTAGGACAGGATTAGACAAAATGTTTAGGGATACTGTTGCGGAATTTGTAGAAGAAGAAAGAAGATCAATCAAGCCTCCAACTGTAGAAATCAGTACCGAGGATTTTTTGAAGATAGTGGAAACTTTGAGTGATCCTTTTAACGGATTAAAAAAATCAACGAAAAGTTTGTGTGCTAATCTAATTTGTGATTATTGCCAGAAGCGTATGATTGATAAAATTCCGATGTCAGAAGAGGAAAGAGAATATCTTGCCGCTCTAAGGAAAGTGTAAACTCCAGCCTCTTCAAACGTTCTTTGTACTACTCTTCTTCGAGTAGGGAAGTGCAGTATCGGCCCCAATCTTCCATGATCGTTCTTCTTTCTTTTTCTAGTTTCGATCTATCGTATGCGCCTTTGTATGGATCGTTTCTGGAATGAAGGAGGCAAAGTTCAACTGCCTCCTGATCGTATTTTCGGTTATTACCTAATTCATCGCTCTTGGCCCAAGTCCTGAAAGTTGAACGGGCTGTACCATGCTGCGTTGCGATACTTTCTATTCCTGTTCTAGCGGTCTTTTCCTCATCAATCCAACCTATGCCGTCTATGATTTTTTTTCTTGCATGAGCCTTACGGATGACTTGGGTCATGGCCATGTCCGAGAATGGTTTGCCGTATGAATTAGAAAAAACATAAGGACACTCGAAAAATCTAGTTGCTCTTTTTAGAAGATTTACTGCAGCTTCGTTTAAGAAAATTTGGTTACGAGTCTTACCGGTTTTAATCTTGTCGTCTTCTAAGGGAATTGTCCAAGTCTTATTTTCGAGATCAATATCTGACCATTTCATATTTCTTACTGCCTTAGAGCGAGCAGCAAGAAAAATTGATAAAAGCAACATCTCAGAGGAAGGACTAATTAGCGAAGAAATTTCTTTTACAAAGGCAGGAATTTCTTTAAAGTCGATGCTTGCGTGAGTTTCTTCTATTTTTCTATTTTTATTATATGGTTCAAGTAAGACTCCAAGTGAGCCTGAAAGATCGGCAGGATTAAAAGGAACTGTTCTATATTCAAGTGCAATGGTCCAACGAAAAACTGCCCGAACATCGCAAAGGATTTTAGAAGATGTAGAAGGACTGCGGCTCCAGACGGGAACCATGAGATCTCTTATATTTTCAGGTTTTATCTCGTTAATGTCCATGTTCCCGATAAAAGGAAAGATGTGATTGGTCAGTCGACTAATCATGTCTCTTTCACCCTTAACATTGTTTTTCCAATAGCGATTTACAGCTCGTTCATGCACAAATTTCAGAGCTAAAAATTTAAATATGGAATTTTCTTTTTTCTTCTTTTCTATCTGTTGGTTCGTGAATGCAAATTTTTCTTTTCTTTCTGCAGCCGGATCTGTTCCGTCTCTAACCTTTTGCTGGAGACCAAATGCTTTTTCTCTGGCCTGAGAAAGGGTAAGTGTGTTGCAAGGGCCAATGACCATGACTTTTCTTTTACCAGCGCAGGTGTAGCGGAAATAATAATTTTTCTTTTCTCCAACAACCCGCAAGTAGAGACCTTTGGCACCTGTGATCGCATACCATCCATCTTCTTTAGTATTTTTGATTTGTAAAGCCGTGGATAAAGCCATTTTGTTAATCCTTAAAAATGGTGACTAGGGTTTTCCTAAAGATGATTTATGTCACCATTTTGTCGCCATTTGGTGACTTTATGCAAGCGAACTTAATTTATAAACTTTGAAAACACAAACTAGTCAGAACATTAAAAATCAATGAGTTTCAGAGGGATTGTAAGGATTTTTGGAACTTATTTGATGAATCTGAATAAAAGAATGGCGGAAGGGGTGGGATTCGAACCCACGGATGGGGGCTACCCATCGCTAGTTTTCAAGACTAGTGCATTCAACCGCTCTGCCACCCTTCCGAAAGGAGACTGAATTATACATAAAAATCGGTCTCCTGCAAGTTTTAAATTTCTGTGAGAGTTAACACGGCTAAAAATTTTTGATTATTCTTCAGCGTAGGAGAGTACGGTTGGACTTTCAACATCGACACCATATTCTTTAGCACGAGCAAGAATGGCACGGGCAAGCTTTGGCTTTAAGTCGTCCGGGCAGTATCTGAAATACGCCTCAGCGGCTCTAACATGGGCTGCATCCGGCATTGGATATTCTCTTCTTTCAGGTAAGCCAAAAACTGAATCCGGTAATTCTTTTCTCTCTATAGTATTTAACTTGTCGTCCATAACAACCTCCATAATAGGTGCGTTCAATATAGCCATTTTGTCCGCATGCAAGAGGTATAGAGACACAAAGTGAGGAAATAACTTTGAATTAATTAAAAAATGGCAGAAAAAAACTGCCTCTGAAGTTTTTCCAAGAGGCAGTTGAAAGGCGTAAGGAAACTTGATTAATTCAGCTTTTTAGCTTCTTCAAGCTTCTCATGTACATAATCAAAAGTATCACTAACGGATTTTGAAGGTTTGTTGGGATCCAAAAGGCTTACAACGATAATGGTAAGGGCCGAGAAAACGAATCCCGGAACGATTTCGTAAAGATCCCACCAACCACCTTGGTGCCAAACCAAGACTGTAAGAGCACCAACAATGATTCCGCACAGAACGCCGTTCTTAGTGCATTTCTTCCACAAGAGAGAAAGAATAATTGCGGGACCAAAAGCAGCTCCAAATCCGCCCCATGCGTAGCTAACCAATGAAAGTACGAGATTGTTCGGATCCAATGCAATCAAAATGGCTACAAGGCTGACGCCGATAACGGTGGCTCTGCCGACCCAAACCAATTCTTTCTGAGAAGCATTATTCCGGATGAAAGCTCTATAAAAATCTTCGGTTAAAACAGAGGAGCAAACCAAAAGTTGGCAGGAGAGGGTGCTCATCACAGCTGCAAGAATAGCCGAGAGAAGAATGCCTCCAATCCATGGGCTGAATAATGTAGTAGAGAGAACCATGAAAACTCTTTCATGATTGGCTATAACCGGGGCAGCTACATCGGTATGAGCAGCAAAATAAGCAGCTCCGAAGAATCCGGCTGCAACTGCACCCCCTAGGCAGAAGATAAGCCAAATCATGCTGATGCGGCATGCTTGAGGCATAACTTTGGCATCTTTTGCTGCCATAAAGCGAACCAAAATATGGGGCTGACCAAAATATCCTAAACCCCAAGCCAGCAGGGATATTACACCAATGAATGTTTGGCCTTGAAGCATGTTCAAATGATTGGCGCTGACCTGAGAAACTTGATTAATGGTGGCAGTCCAACCTCCAAGATCCCACATCACTGCTAACGGTGTAATGATGAGAGCTAAACACATCATTGATGCCTGAATAGTGTCTGTCCAGCTTACAGCGAGGAAACCGCCTAAGAAGACATAGGCTAAAGTTGCGATCGTGCCGAGAATAAGAGCTGTTGAGTACGGCAGATCAAACACCATTTCGAAAAGTCTGGCACTCGCTACCATACCGGAGGCAGAGTAGATGGCAAAGAAGAGCAGAATGACAAAAGCTGAGATAATTCGGAGCAATTTGCTCTTGTCTTCAAAGCGATGAGTGAAATAATCCGGAAGAGTCAGAGCATTATGGGCAACTTCGGTATAAACGCGAAGAGGTGATGCGACAATTTTCCAGTTAAGATATGTTCCGATGGCCAAACCGATGGCAATCCAAGATTCACAGATGCCGGAAAGAAATACCGCACCCGGCAAGCCCATCAAAAGCCATCCGCTCATATCTGAGGCGCCGACCGAGAGGCCTGTGACAATGCTTCCCAATCTTCTTCCGCCTAAGATGTAGTCGTTGAAATTTTTAGTGTAGCGCCACGCAAAAAGGCCTACTGCTACCATGACAATAAGGTAGCCAATAAAAGTTATTGAGGTTGGATGAAACATTTTATTTACGTTTAAAAATTATCGAAGAAATATTAACAATCGAAAGAGCCTCAAATCGAAAAGCGGACAATAAGTTTAGAATTTAGTCAAGAAAGAAATAGAGTTTTCCCGAAAAATGCAGCCTCAAACAGACACATCAGTCCAAATTCCTCTCATTATTGACCTCGAGGAAGCCGCCGCAACCATGAATGAAGTTTTCATGTCTATGAAGCATTCTGTTTTATTAAAGCCAAATCCGGCTTGGAAAGACAGATTTGTCCGATTAGACAGATTGGAAAATATGATTTTAGAAAACAAGGAAAGGATTGAAGCTGCGATTTATACGGATTTTGGATGCAGGGCTGCTTTCGTCACGGATATGTTGGATATTTTCCCGACTCTTTCTCAGATCCGATATTTGAAGAAGAATGCCGAAAAATGGATGAAGCCTCGTTCCTTTGTTCCCGATCCATATTTGCTTCCGGGAAGTGAGGAAGTAATCTTTCAGCCGAAGGGGGTGGTCGGAATCATTGCACCGTGGAACTATCCTCTCTTTCTCTCAATTGGTTCAGTTGCGCAGGCATTTGCTGCCGGTAATTTGTGCATGTTGAAGTTGTCTGAGACGACTCCGGTGTTTTCTTCCTTAATAGAAGAGCTTGTACAAAAATACTTCATGCCCAACGAGCTATATGTAGTCTTGGGAGAAAGCGATATTTCTTCCCGTTTTGCAGAACTTCCTTTTGATCATTTGCTGTTTATCGGCTCAACTCAAGTTGGCAGAAAGGTTGCACAAGCTGCGGCAAAAAATTTGACTCCGGTAACTTTGGAGTTAGGAGGAAAGTCCCCGGCGGTTATTGCTCCGAATTATCCTTTAGATGCGGCTGTAGAGAGGATTATGGTCGGTAAGCTCTTAAATTCCGGCCAGACTTGCATAGCTCCCGATTATGTTCTGATAGAGCGCAGACGTGTTAGAAATTTTGTGGATATTTGCAGAAAAGAAGCAAGAAAACTCTATCCGGCAGGATTAGCAGATCCCTCCTATACTTCGATTGTCTCTCAAAGCCGGTTTGAATCTTTACTCAATCAGCTGCAGGAAGCGTCTCAGACTTCTAAAGTGGAATCTCTATTTTTAGGAGATCAGTTCGATTTGAAGACGAGAAAGCTTGGACCACAGATAGTTCTCAATCCGCCGCCTGATATCGAAGTAATGAGCGAAGAGATTTTCGGGCCTATTTTGCCGGTCATTGCCTATCCCGATGATGACATAGGGGAGGCGGTCGACTTTATCAATTCCAGACCTCATCCTTTAGCGATGTATTGGTTTGATAACAATAAGAAGAGAGTGAAAAACATCGTCTCCACGGTGCCATGCGGAGGCATAACGGTAAACGATACGATTTTGCACGCGGTCAGTCACAATCTCCCGTTCGGCGGAGTGGGACAGTCCGGAATGGGCCGCTACATGGGAAAGGCAGGGTTTGAAAGCTTTTCCAATCTTAAGTCTGTGTTCTATCAGAGCAAGCTGAATTTTGTGGATACGTTTAATCCGCCTTATTCTGAAAAGGCTCACTCTATTGTGAAATCAATGATCCAGGGGAAGTCCATGCTTTCTATCTTGTTGAAGAAAGATAAGGAGCAGGACGAGTAAATGATAAGTCCGGCGCCAAGCCGGACTTGATGAAAAACTTTTTAACTCAGAAGACTTATGTTTTCGAACTAACCGCCGATATAAGACATTTCAATCTTATTCTTCTTACGTTCTTTGACGGTTTCAGAAGTTCGAATTTCCGAGTAATGGTCTTCTCTTGCCGACCAAATACGTCCGATAGCTTCCTCAATCTCTTCATCGGTTGCGCCTCCGCGAAGCATCTGGCGAATATCGAACCCTGTAGTGGCAAAAAGACAGTTATAGATTTTTCCGTCAACGGAAAGTCTCATGCGTGAGCACTCTTTGCAGAAAGGCTCACTGACTGAAGAAATGAAGCCTATTTCTCCGCCGTCATCTTTGAATCTCCAGCGGGTAGCGACTTCTCCGGTGTAGTTAGGATCTAAAGGTTCAACAGGGTAGACTTTGTTGATTTGATCAACGATAGCTTTGGAAGGAATAACATCATCCATTCTCCAGCCGTTAGTTGCACCAACGTCCATAAATTCAATGAAACGGACAATGACTTTAGTTCCTTTGAAATACTTAACGATATCTAGAAGCTTGTCGTCATTGACGCCTTTTTTAACGACAACATTAATCTTGATACTCGGGATCCCAGCCTCTTCAGCAGCCTTAATGCCTTCAAGGACTTTTTCGAGAGGAAAGCCCACATCGTTCAATTTCATGAAGACCTCGGGGTCCATGCTGTCGAGAGAAACGGTAATCCTTTTTAAGCCGGCTTCTGCTAATGCTTTTGCTTTTTTTGCTAAGGCCGAGCCATTGGTTGTAATGGCAACATCTAAATTTTTACCGTTCCAAGTCTTCAGAGAAGAAAGCTTAGCGACTAAGTTTTCTATGCCTTTTCTTAGCAAAGGCTCTCCGCCGGTCAGACGAATTTTCTCAACGCCGTTTTTAATAAAAATTTTGGCAACTCTCTCTAGCTCTTCAAAAGTCAGAAGTTCGGTATGAGCCAAAAAGGAATGATCTTTTTCGAATTTTTCTTTAGGCATGCAATATCGACAACGAAAGTTGCATCTGTCCGTGACCGAGATTCGTAAGTCACGTAACGGTCTGCCTCGTCTGTCAACCCAGTGAGAGTCTTTTCTGCTGATGGTTCCGCTTAACGGAATAGTTTTAGACTCAGGCTTAATCGGTATTATTTTGCTTTTTTTCATTAAAAATGATTGCCTAATTGAAGAGACAATTATATTTATAGCCAAGACTTTTGAAAATACTCCGGTTGGTTGAGGAAAAAGTGAAAAAGCTTTTCAGTTTGAGTACGTTTTTATCTCTTCACTCAGTCCTAGCTTTCGTTCCTTTTATTTATATTCCTCATTTGAACCTTCTCCACTATACTTGCAAGACTTGTATTAAAAAAGAATTCTGATGGGAGAAAGATAATGAGTGAACCAGTAATGAAAGCAAGGTGCTATCCGGAGATTCTGGCCTTGTACGAAGAATTAAAAGAACACAGAAGAGACGTGCATGCTCATCCGGAATTAGGCTTTGATACTGACAGAACAGTTGAAAAAATTGTAGCTTTCCTGCAAAGACATGGAATCACTGAGATTGATACAACAACGGTCAAAGGTTCCGTGATTGCTGTCCTAACCGGGAATCAGCCTGGGGTTACCGTAGCTTTGCGTGCGGATATTGACGCACTTCCAATGCCGGATTCCACTTCCAATCCTTGGAAGAGCACCTTTGCAGGAAAAGCTCACGCATGTGGTCACGACGGTCACCAAACTTGGATGCTTGGTACTGCAGCTTACCTCTCCGCACACCGTGATTTCCCGGGACGTGTGGTATTTATTTTCCAGCCGGCAGAAGAAATTGGCTTAGGAGCTACTGCAATTGTTAAAGCAAGCATTTTAGAAAAGTATGACGTTAAAGAAATCTACGGAGGCCATGACGAACCGTTCTTGGATAAAGGCTCCTTCGGTTTCAAAGTAGGACATTTGCAAGCCTCATCAGATAGTTTCTTGGTTGAGTTTACGGGAGTTGGAACTCACGGAGGCAGACCTCACAAAGGTATAGATCCTCTTCCTGCGCTTGCTGAACTTTATAACGCATATCAATCTATCATTTCTCGAAAAGTCGATCCATTAGAGCCGGCAGTGTTGTCTATTTGCTCCATGAATGCCGGAAGAAAGGACACTTACAACGTCGTTCCCGGAGACGCTAGTCTCGGGGGCACCGTAAGAACTTTCTCTCCCGCAGTAAGAGATCTTCTGGAAGAAAACATGAAGAGAATGGCAGAAGGCATTGCACAAGCTCATGGTTTGAAAGTTAATTTCCAATATATTCGTTTGATTTCTTCTTTAAATAATGCAGAGGTTTGCACAAAAGCAGGTATCGAAGAGGCACTTAAGCTTGTCGGAGAAGAAAATGTGGTCAAAGACATGACTCCTTTTATGAGCAGTGAAGACTTCAGCGTCTATCAGGAAAAAATTCCGGGAAGTATTATTAGAGTTGGCGTCCGAGATGAAAACCATCAGGTTTCCATCCATAATCCGTTATTTGACTTTAACGATGAGGTTTTACCGCTGGCTTCCACTTTGTTTGTAAATATTGTGAAGTCCAGACTCGCAGCTTTATCTAAATAAATTTAAATAGGAGAGCCTTTAGGGGGCTCTCCGGGAGAGCCGAAAATGATCTTTAATCAGTATGAGCAGCTAGAAGATTTTGTTTTAAGGAACGGAGTTCCTAAATCCGATCGCACGGGAACCGGGACAAGATCAGTTTTCGGCTATCAAATGAGGTTTAATCTCGAAGAAGGCTTTCCTCTGGTTACGACCAAGAAGCTTCATCTGCGCTCAATCATTCATGAACTGTTATGGTTCTTGAAGGGAGAGTCCAATATAGCCTATCTGCGCGAGAACAAAGTTACTATTTGGGATGAGTGGGCAGATGAAAACGGTGAGTTAGGCCCGGTCTACGGAGTCCAATGGAGATCTTGGCCGACTGCCGACGGTAAAACAGTGGACCAAATTGCAAATGTCATCCAGCAAATCAAGACTAATCCTGACTCTCGCAGACTAGTTGTTAGTGCCTGGAACGTGGGAGAAGTGCCTAAAATGCATTTGCCCCCGTGTCATATGTTTTTCCAGTTTTACGTTGCTCAAGGGCGCCTGTCCTGCCAGCTTTATCAAAGAAGCTGCGACATTTTCTTGGGTGTTCCTTTTAATATCGCAAGCTATTCTTTATTAACTCATATGGTTGCCCAGCAATGTGATTTGAAAGTCGGCGATTTTGTTTGGACCGGAGGAGATTGCCATATTTACGATAATCACATCGAGCAAGTGAAGGAGCAGCTTTCCCGCTCGCCTCGAGAAGCTCCTCAGCTTGTTATCAAGAGAAAGCCGGATTCCATCTTCGACTACAAGTTCGAAGATTTCGAGATTGTCGGCTATGATCCTTATCCCGCAATCAAAGCGCCGGTGGCTGTTTAGGAGGAAAACGTGAAGCCCCATATTAGTATGATTGTCGCCAGAAGCCGAAACGGCGTAATAGGTAACCGCGGAATGCTTCCATGGCGTCTTCCTGAAGACCTTAAGTTTTTTAAGCAGACAACCATGGGACTTCCTATCATTATGGGAAGGAAAACTTGGGAATCTATCGGCAGACCTTTGCCGGGAAGAAGAAACGTGGTTATTACGAGTAATCCCTCTTATTCCGCTGAAGGGGCTGAGGTTGTCGGAAGTATCGAGGAAGCGATTAAACTCTTTTCTTCTAACGACACCGTGATGATTATCGGAGGTGCAAGTATTTATAAACAAGCGCTTCCACTAGCTGACACTGTCTGGCTCACCCAAATTGATCAAGACTTTGACGGCGATGCGTACTTCGATTCTTTGTCTGAGGAAGATTGGAAAATTGTGTGGGAAGAAGATCATCCCGCAACGGAAAAGGAGACTCTTCCTTATAAATTCATGCGGTTAGAGAGAATTAGAAACACCTCGTATTGATTTCAGGTTTTCTTAGTGGTTATTTCTAAAAGAAGAATCTTTTCAAAAGAATAAAATATTCTGTAATCCGTAGATCGGACTGGATTATTTTGAAGGAAGAAAATGGCACTTGAAAAAATGTCGATATTAATCGACAGTGATTTAAAGAAAGACTTCATTAACTGTGTTCTTCGCCATTATGACAATGCCGAAGAAGGTATTTTGGATTTGATCAAGATTTACATCGAAAAGGCAAATTCGTCTCCTGCCCAAGCAGAAATCAAGGCAAAAGTACGTGAGACAGTTTTTGAAGGCGACAAAGGCAGCGGTCTTAACAGCAGAGAAATTGAGAAAATTATGCTCAATAAGACTGACGAAGAGATCGAAGCCAATCGTTTGGCTTAATCCATTAAAGAGGCAGCTTTCCTCACCATATTTAAATCGGCTCCGTGGCGCATCAGATCTCGCTCTACGGAGTCCATTGCTTCATTGAAATTCTCAAATTGTGAGTTGTTCTGCCAGAGAGTAGTGACTTCCTGATTACAAGCCCGTATATCCGCTGTCGTCTGCGGCCCTTCATCAATTGCGGCTGCTTGACAGCAAGAGTGAGAAGGAAGAAGTTTGGCTGAAACTAAAGCCATATAGGCGAGCATCGCATAAGTCGGCATATTCGGATTTGTATTATCTTTACCCGAAAGAAAATTCTTGATTCCTTGTTCTATTTCACTAATCTTGACTTTCTGGTAATCCAATCCTGTAATGCAATTTTCAAGAATTATTTCGTTTTTCTTTGCATGGGCTACCTGACAGTAGAAATTTTTCCGCAAAGAGGGATGGGTTTCAGTGTTGTGATCCTCTCCCATTTTGATATTGATGATGAACTTATTATCAGAAGCATCAAAGACAAAAGTGGATTTAGAGGGAGAGTAACGGGACAGGACTCCTTCAACGAAGACCTTCTGTCCTTTGTATTTTTGAATAAATTCGGTTGGATTTTTTAAAACGTTTTTAGCCAATGAGCCTGCACTGAAGTAATAGACCTTCGGATTTTCAAAAAGAGTAGACGCCCCGGTATTAACAAAGCTCTCGTATTGTTCCCAAGCAAAGGACTTAATGAGGTAATTTTCCAAGGGAGAAAGCTGGTAGGGAGCAGGGGACGAATAAGAAAAGGAAGACACTGCCAGCAGGGAGGCTGCACAAACCTTCAATATCTTTTTCGTCAGAGACTGCTCCATTTCCCTAGTTCCAAGTAAAAATTACCACTTTCTATCGGCAATCTTCATTTGCTGTTCATCAACAAAGTACCAGAAATCTTTTTCATTTAAGGTAACTCTGTGAACCACAAGTCCGGTATCAGCGTCTTTATATTCAAAGACAACGTTAATCGGCTGATTGCTTAAGAATTGGTTTTCTGCGGTTGCACAAATATTTTCAAAGTTAATGCTCGGCATATCCCACGGGTCTTCATCATCCATGTCCAAGAGATTGCCTCTAAAGCGCGGATGGCTCATGAGATATTTCAAAACATCAGCCAAAGCTTCAGTCGGTATGACCCAGAAATGTTCTCCGCCGGTAGATACGAGGTTGTCGAATACATCTTTAACAAAGACCTTGAGATCTGCGTCATCAGGCACAGCGAGCGGATCGTTCATACCCATTGGATCATTCTGATGGGTGGCATACCATTGTTGTCCTGAGACTTTGAGCGGGCCTTGAATTTTGGCACGCAAATCATCATAAGCCACAAATCCAAGTGCCCAAGGGTTAGCATTTCCAACTTCTTTAGCAGCTGCAATTAATTTAGTTAACCATTCTTTTTTTGATAATTGAGCCATACAAGTTCCTTCTTTAAATCTACAAATTGGTAAGAGGTTTACCCTCCTACGATATCAGTTTTTACATAAGGTTACTAGGGTGTAAGTTCAGTTTGAGCGATCTTGCTTTATAGGAAAAGAAATTCTGAGTTTAGACCTCTCAAGAAATATAGAATCAAAAAACTTTTAATGGAAAATTTTCTATGGTGAAGAAGCTTTTTTTAATTGCTGCCTTGTTTTCTCAAGCAGCTTTTGCAGGTCAGTACGCTCAGCAGTTAAGTGACTGTGCTTATAACAATCTAAATTCTCAAGATAAAAAGATATTGACTCAGTGGGCATTTGTTTCGTTAGGAAAGACAAAAGCTGCTAAAGAAGTGACTGTGATTCCGGCTCAAAAAATCAAAGACATTGAAGCAAAGGGCAAGGCTGTCATGACAAGCATCGTAACGGAGAGATGCGGGAAAGAAATGGCGAAAGTTGCTCTCTATGAAACAAAAGACGGTTTTAAAGAGGCTGGGTCTGATTTGGCTTTGAGACTAGCCAAAGACGAGATGGGAAGTAAACTCGATTCTATTTTCCCGAAAATCACAGATCAGGGCAGTTTGAATGTGATGAAAGCCGGGGAAGTTTTGGACGGCTTCTTCAAAAAGATTAGATAAGCCGGAATCAGGTGCTGTTCTTAAGAGTCAAAAGCATCCTTGAGACGGCAGGGTTAAATTCGAAGAAATTAGAGTTTAGATTTAACTGCCAAAAGAAAAGCCCGGAAAAAGTATTCCGGGCGTTGTGCTTTAGAAACTATTATTTTTTAGCTTCCGGTGCGGCTTTCTTAATTGTGAAATTGTGGCATTCATTGCACATGAGGACCGGCTTAGACTGATTGGCTTTATGACAATCTTCACAATTAACTTGACCTAAATGGCTCTTATGAGGATTTGGGACAAGGTTTGCAGTTTGCTGACCTAATTTGTCATAGTCACCGTGGCATTGCATGCACTGGTATTTAGTGACATAGCCGTTTTGGCTCTTTGGCCACATGGCTCCATGGGCTTGCTCTAATGTTTTTGCTTCAGCAGCAAAAGTAACAGACATGCAAGAACCGATTGTTAATGCAAGAGCGGCAATAAGAAGTTTTTTCATGTTATTCCTCACGTATTATTTTGCTTGACTTGCTCTCTGAGCCATTTCTTTACCTGCAATTCTTCCGAACACCGTAGCAGCGCCTAACTGAGCACCGCCGGCATAGTTATGGAAGAAGATACCGCCTGCAGAGTTGCCAACTGCATAGAGACCAGGGATAGATTTTCCGTCTAAGTTCTGGATTTCAGCCTTGGTATTGATCAACGGACCTCCGAAAGTTGCAGTCATACCGCCGTTCAACGGAATAGCGTAGAAAGGTCCTTTTTCGATGAGGTGCGGCTTCTTGTAGGTGTTAGGAGGTGTAAGTTTATCGAGTGTACTGTTCTTGACTGCGTTGTTATAGTCTTCGACAGCTTTTACGATCTTCTTTTCCGGAAGTCCGACTTGTTTAGCGAGCGCTTCAATTGTGTCGGCTTTTCCATACGGGCTGTTCAAGCGATCGAATTTTGCGACCACGCCTTCAAGGACCGGGCAGGTTGAGTCAACGATAACCCATGCCTTATTGTCAAGAGTCTTTTGAGCGGTTGTTCTGGCCTTAATAACATAGGTGTTGTTTTCGTCCATGTAGCGATCACCGCTTGTTGTGACTTGAATGCCATATCCGCTGTTAAGAACGTCGGCCGGGTTGACGTGAGTTTCTTTAACGATAGGACCGGAGTGGAATTGGTCCATATTAACGAACTTTGTGTACAAAGGCATTGTCAGGGAAATATTTTCACCGGTGGTGGATTTCGAACCTCTCAAAACCATGCGGGTTGCCCATCCGCCGATATATTTGTCAACCATTTCGGGGTTAGCGGAGAATCCGCCTGTAGCGATGGCTACACCGCCTTTGGACAAGAATTCTTTTTGACCTTCAGGAGTTTGAATCTTGACGCCTGTGACATTCATCTTGTCATCGTGAAGAAGTTCAATACCTTTGTGCTCGAACTTAACTTCAACGCCATTCTTTTGAGCGGCAGCCAACAGTTTCTTAACCAATTGTGCACCGCCTGTGAGGCCTTCACCATCTACACGGCAAGTACGGCCGAGACGTGGATAAGGCATCGGACGAATTTTTTTGAATTTAACGCCGATATCCTGTTCCAACCAATCGATATCAGCAGGAATGTGATCGGTATAGACTTTGTTCAAAGCCGGATCGCCCATTTGTTTGGAAACATCCATCATCATGGCGTAGAAGGCTTCAGCTGTATCTTGGATACCTTGTTCTTTCTGATGGCGGGCGCCCCAACCGCAAACGGAGCCCAAAGCAAAGATAGCGTTGCCGTCAGGACGATCTTTCTTTTCGAACACAACGACTTTTTTGGCTCCGGCTTGTTTGGCTGCAATAGCAGTAACGAGACCGGCAGGACCGGCGCCTAAAATAATGGCGTCATAGACTTCTTTTTCGTCCTTCTTTGGTTCAGCAGCTTGGCTTGTGCCGGCAAATGTAGCAAGGCCGGCGGCTAAGCTTCCAAAGAAAGAAGTTTTGAGCATACCGCGACGCGAAAATTGCTTGGACATTGAATTCTCCTATTTCCAAAAGAATGTTTTGTTTCTCAAACCAGTAAGCATTTGCTTAAGGATTGTTAAGAATTCTATCCTCGACCCTATAGGATAAATATCCTAGATCATGTTGAGCTATCTCCATTAACAAGGAAAGCCAAGTTTTGAAGCGTAAGAATCAGAACAATAATGAGATTTGGAAGAGGTGAGCTTTTTAGAGTGATCAATCAGTAGTATTGGCAATATTCAAAAGAAAGGCCTTGGTTAAAATCAGAAAGAAAGGATAATTTTCTGAGTAATTATTTGATGAAAGTTTTAAAGCCTTGTATTGCATTTACGGTCTTAGTCCTAAGCAGTGCGGTTTATGCGCTTCCGGTAATAACGGTAGCTTCTTTGCCATGGAGCGAAGACACTTTAGGAGTTACGGCATTAGACAGTACTCTAAGCTACCTTTCTTCCGAGCTTAAAGGGAAGTACGAAATCAAGCATGTTTCTTTACCGGCAGAAGAGCTAAAGAAAGCCGTTACCGAAAACAAGGTTGATTATTTTATTTCCAACTCTCTTTTTTACACTTCAGTTTCGGCGTCTTCCGGAGGTCAAACGGCAGCGAGAATTGCAGTTCTATGGAATCCTCGTACTTCTTCTCCAACTTATGGCGAAGGCGCAACTATTGTTGTCAGAAGAGACTCTAATATCCACACGCTTTCTGATCTGCAAGAAAAATCTCTCTTCGTTCCAAGTCAAAATGATACTTTTACGTATTTAAGTCTTTTAGGAGAGATTGCCAAAAGTGGCCATCAGCCTCGAGAATTCTTCAAATCTGTTGAGTATGGTGACGGTAAGCATAAAACAGTGATTGAGAAAGTCCTCTCAAAAGAGGCTGATATCGGGGTAGTGAGGACCTGTTATTTAGAAGAGCATCCTAATTACGAAGTGGAGAGCCAACTAAGGGTTGTTAACTTAAAAGATTTTCCAGTCATGAACTGCAAGAGCAGTACGGATTTGTACTTGGGAACTATTTTTGCAGCAACGGCAGAGGCGGATCCCTATCTTAACCGTTTAATTTTAAAGACTCTCTTGGAAATGCCCGCGGAGAATGGTTATATCTGGACGGCAGGTGGAAACCTTTCCGCTTCCCATGCTCTTCTACAAACTTTAAATGCAGAGCAGTACGGCAGTTTGTCTCAAAAGTTCTTTTTTAGGAAACTTCAAGAGCATGCAGATGTTTTAATCCTCTTAGCGTTAATTGTTGCCGGGCTGATTAGTCACTCGATCCGATCTAACTACTTGATTGAAAAACGAACGAAAGAATTAAAAGAGATCCAAAAGACTTTCAACGAAACAACGCTGAAATTAAACAATATGCAGAAGGTTGGTCTGATTGGTTTAATGTCCAGCATGATCGGCCATGAGCTCAAACAGCCTCTGACTATCATCATGAATTACCTTCAGGGTCTGAAAGTCCAGTCAAAGACAGGAAAGCTTGATGCAAAAAATATTCTGACCGCACTCACACAGATTGAGACGCAGACCGTAAGAGCCAACGCAATTATTCAAAGGGTCAGAAGTTATGCCAAGCAGGAAAAGCCTCAAGTTCGGTCGGTTAATTTCAACCAGTTAATTCATAAGGCCGTGACATACTTGAACCAGACTGCCCAACGGCATGTAAAAGTTTCATTAAAACTGCCTAAGAAAGAAGTTGTTGTTCAGGCAGAGCCGACGGATTTAGAACTTTCCGTTTATAACTTGTTGAAAAATGCTGCGGACGCTTGTGCCGAAGTTAAAAAGCCGGAAATCACTATAGAACTTACGGAGGATTCGCGGGTTGAATTAAAGATTTCTGACAATGCTCCGGAGATCGATGAAGAAACTTTTAAAAATTTAGGAACTCTTTTTAAGAGCAGTAAACAGAACGGTCTTGGCCTTGGTCTTGCCATTGTAAAACGGGTGGCGGAGGCAAACGGAGGCCGTTTAGAGTTTCAAAAAGATGAAACCGGAAGGTTATTCGTCATATTAAGTCTTCCAAAATTTGAGGAACAAAATTGATAAGTCCTTTAGCAAAAATAAGAATCATTGATGATGATCCAGCGATGTTGGAATCCTGGAAATTCTTGTTGAATAGTCTGGGATGCGATGTCGTTACCTATAACAGCGCCAAAGAGTTTCTGGAAAAAGACGATCCGCATCCGATGGGCTGCATTTTGCTGGATGTCAGAATGCCGGAGATGAGCGGGCTCGAACTTCAGGAACTGTTGAAAGAAACGAAGAACGAGCTTCCTATTGTGTTTTGTTCCGGCCACGGCACAATCGATATGGCAGTTTTGGCAGTTAGAAAAGGAGCTGTAGATTTTCTTGAAAAGCCGGTAGAAGTTGAACGTTTGGTAGAGAGCTTGGAAAGGGCTTGTGAAAAAGATGCCCAAAGAGTAGAGGCTCAGACACTTAGTCTGCGTGAAAAGGAAAAGGTAGATTCTTTAACCCAACGAGAAAAAGAAGTGGCCAAAGCATTGGCCGACGGATCTTCTAACCGAGCAGCGGGGCTTAAGCTGGGTATTTCGGAAAAAACCGTTCAAATCCACCGAGGTTCATTATGTAAAAAACTTGGAATTCGATCTCAGGTTGAAATTTCCAAAGTCGTTGAAAAATATCATTTTTAAAAGAATTTGCTGTGCCGATCGTCCGGTTTCTTGTAGGCAAATGGTAAGTCCCGGCTTATTGAAGTTTTGCAAGTTTTAATAAGGAGGATAACCACGGACAGGCCACAAAATTAAGAGCACTGACATGTCTTAGGTTTGAACTATGCAATTGTAGGCGGAGATAAAGGGCCGGTAGACCAAACTTTTCTGGTTAAGTATCGATATCAGTTCTAGCTAGCTTGGAAGAAATACGCAAAAATAACGTCATACTAGCGGGCGTGCTAATTGCATTTTATGAAGCTGTTTCCGCCGTGTAAAAATAAAATGAGGGGCTGAAAGATTTTCAGCCCCCCGCGTCAATTAATTGAATCTACATTATGGCAGTTTAGCTAATTGTTCTTTGACAGAGACCAAAGAAGCTTCAAAACCGGCTAATCGGCTTCTTTCTTGTTCAATTACCTGAGCAGGAGCTTTAGCTACGAATCTTTCGTTGGAAAGTTTGCCTTTAGCTTTAGCAATTTCACCTTCAAGACGAGCAATTTCCTTATTCAGGCGAGCTTTTTCAGCTTCAATATCTACTTTAACAATCAGCATGAGACTGAAGTCATTAACGACAGCGACAGGAGCAGCTGATCCGACAGGGCGAGCCTTATCTAAATCATCGGTGTAGATAACCTCGCTGAGCTTGCCTAAGACTTTCAGATAGTTATCTAAGGATTCTGCTCTTGCTCTGGAAGCGCCGTCCTTGCAGCTGATAGCCAAAGGAACTTTAGTAGACGGAGAAATCTTCATTTCACCGCGTAAGTTTCTGATGGCATCGATCATTGCTTTGACTTCATTCATGGCGAAGTCGGCTTCGGCATTAACCTGAGAAGCATCGTACTTCGGATATTCCTGAATCATGATGGATGTTTCTTCGTCAGCCTTACGGGCGTTGGCAATAACGGAAACTGTCTGCCAAAGTTCTTCAGTGATGAACGGAATAATCGGATGAGCAAGACGCAAAACAGTTTCAAGTACGGTAACAAGAGTATTTCTTGTCGCTCTTTCAATTGCCGGGTTCCCGCTATTTAACTGAACCTTGGCAAGTTCCAAGTACCAGTCGCAGTATTCGTTCCAGACAAAGCTGTAGATAGCGTTAGCGGCATTGTCCAAACGATAATCTTTGTAAGCTTGACGAACTTCTTTGATGCAGTTCTGAAGCTGTCCTTTGATCCACAGATCTGGAGTGGAGTAGATTTTTTCTGCATCCGTAAAGCCGCAATCTTTGTCCTGAACGTTCATCAGAACAAAGCGGGTGGCGTTCCAAAGTTTGTTGCAGAAGTTGCGGTAGCCGGAAGCTCTCTTAATATCAAAGTTAACGTTTCTTCCTAAGGTTGCATAAGCAGCCATAGTGAATCTGAGAGCGTCTGTTCCGTGAGCTTCAATACCTGACGGATAGTTTCTGCGAAGTTTCTTCTCAATTTCAGGAGCTTTTTCCGGCCTTCTTAAACCGCGGGTGTTCTTAACGATTAAGTCTTCCAAGCCGATGGACTGGATAATATCGAGCGGATCCAAAGTGTTGCCTTCAGACTTGCTCATCTTCTTGCCTTCGGCATCTCTGACTAAGCCGTGGATGTAAACATCTTTGAACGGAACTTTGCCTGTAAAGAAGCGGGTCAGCATGATCATTCTGGCAACCCAGAAGAAGAGAATGTCATAGCCGGTGACCAAGACGGAGGAGGGCAGATAAAGCTGGAAGTCAATTTCAGCGTCTGCGTCCGGAGGAGTAATGCCGCCCAAGGAAGAGAAGGGAACCAGACCGGATGAGAACCAGGTATCGAGTACGTCCGGATCACGTGTCAATTTCACACCTTCGCCGGCTTCTGCCTGAGCCTCTGCTTCGGTGGCTGCAACATAGACATTACCTTTGTCGTCATACCACGCCGGAATTTGGTGACCCCACCACAACTGACGAGAAAGACACCAGTCTTGAATGTTATTAAGCCATTCTTTGTAGACTTTTTGCCACTGTTCCGGGAAGATGTTGACGAGGTTGTTTTCAACGGCTTCCAAGCCTAATTCAGCAAGAGATTTTCCCGGAAACTTGCAGCCTTCGGGAGCCGGTTTAGACATAGCCATGTACCATTGTTCCGAGAGCATCGGTTCGACGATTTCACCGGTTCTGGCAACTTTCGGTACCAAGTGAACATGGTCTTTAATGCCGACCAATAAACCTTGTTCTTCAAGATCCTTCACAGCAGCTTTTCTGGCTTCATAACGATCCATACCGCGATATTTTTCCGGAACGTTATTGTTCATATGAGCTGTCTTGTCGAGAACGACCAATTCCGGAAGGTTGTGGCGTTTACCGACTTCAAAGTCATTGAAGTCATGCGCCGGAGTAATTTTGACTGCGCCGGAACCGAATTCTTTATCAACGTACGGATCAGCAATAACCGGGATTTCACGATCAGTCAGAGGCAGCTTAAGCATCTTGCCGACAAGATGTTTGTAGCGGTCATCCTCGGGATTGACGGCAACGGCCTGGTCGCCGAAAAGAGTTTCCGGACGGGTAGTGGCAACAACAATGCCTTCAGAGCCATCGGCTCCAGGATAACGAATTTCCCAAAGTTTGCCTTTTTCTTCTTCGGATTCAACTTCCAAATCGGAAACGGAACTTTGAAGTTTCGGATCCCAGTTAACCAAACGGGTTCCTTTATAAATAAGACCTTTTCTGTAAAGCTCAACAAAGCAGTTAGTTACTGTCTTGGAGAGCTTTTCATTCATTGTGAAATAAAGCTTGTTCCAATCTAAGGAGGCACCCATACGGCGCATCTGATTCAAGATAGTGCCGCCGGAGAACTTCTGCCACTCCCAGACTCTTTCTAAGAATTGCTCGCGGGTAAGGTCTTTGATGGATTTGCCTTCTTTTTCTAATTGTCTTTCAACGATAATCTGCGTAGCGATACCGGCGTGGTCAGTACCCGGAAGCCAAAGCGTATTAAATTCATCCATTCTATGGAAACGGGTCAATGTATCCATCACCGTCTGGTTGAAGGCATGACCCATATGAAGAATGCCGGTGATATTCGGCGGAGGAAGCTGGATGGAGAAAGAAGGCTTGCCGAGATCTTTACCGGCAGCAAAATAGCCGTGTTCTTCCCAATACGGATACCACTTCGCTTCAATGGAAGCGGGCTCATAACTCTTTGCTAGTTCTTTGGTTTGTGTGTCGCTCATGGCAGATTTACTTCAATAAAATTCTTTAAATCAAGAGATGCGATATTTTCTCACGTTCACTATATGAAAGAGAGAAAGTCAGCTGAGAAATTCCTACTGTCTGTTATGAACTACCGGCGTAATGCCGTTTCTCTTATATGCAACGAAACGTCTTCTTCCCTCAGTTAGTCCCGGATCTTCTTTCGGAACGATATCTATCACTTTTGGAAATCTCTGCATTAAGTCATGAATAGCAGGCGGCACATTGTGCGTAAGAAGAACCAAAAGATCGCCGCTGCCGATATGTTCAGGATTATCGGAGAGAAGATATGCGTTCCCGGTTGCACCGGCTGTACGGGCTATCGCGTGGGGAATAAAACTCGACGGTTCAAATGTCCAGAGGAGATTATCCAATTGATCCATATCGTTTTCATTGTCAAAAAACACAGCGGCTTTCATGCCGAGTCTCTGCGCTTTTTTAAGCACAAGACAGGCATATCTTTCCCGGTTGACAACGTTTGTATGGATAGCTAATTCAGACATAGGTTAGATAATAACAAAGTCAGAGAAGAATGCTTTCTCTCTAAAAAATGATCCTGCACTTATGCTAGGAGCGGTTTAGTGTTTCTACTTAGTTAATCTCTTACAAATCTTATCTGAATTTAGGCTACTCCTCTATATTTCGGTCATAATTTCTCGTTAGGTCTTTTTGCGCGAGTCATACTGATTTTCCCCATTGCAAAAAGAAATGAAGGATAGATTAACAACACTTTTTGAGTCTTAAAGAAATGGAAACCATTTTGAAATCCCTTCCCGTAGGAGAAAAGGTAGGTATTGCCTTCTCCGGCGGTTTAGATACTAGTTCTGCTTTGCTCTGGATGAAGAAGAAAGGAGCACTTCCTTGTGCTTACACAGCTAATCTGGGTCAGCCGGATGAAAAAGATTACGATGACATTCCAAAGAGAGCTATGGAATTCGGCGCATCAATCGCCCGTTTGATTGACTGCCGTGATCAGTTAGTTGCAGAAGGTATTGCTGCGATTCAATGTAATGCTTTCCATATTCATACCGCCGGCGTTACTTACTTCAATACAACACCGCTCGGCCGTGCTGTTACAGGCACGATGCTTGTAAACGCCATGAAGGAAGACGGCGTTAATATCTGGGGCGACGGTTCCACATACAAAGGAAACGATATTGAACGTTTCTACCGCTATGGCCTTTTAGCCAATCCTGAACTGAGAATTTACAAACCATGGCTCGACGTTAAATTCATTCAAGAATTGGGCGGCCGTGCTGAAATGAGCCAGTTCCTTATCGACAACGGCTTCGGCTACAAGATGAGCAAAGAAAAGGCATACTCCACTGACTCCAACATGCTTGGCGCCACACATGAAGCTAAGGATTTGGAACATTTGGACAGCTCCATCAAGATTGTTGAACCGATTATGGGCGTCGCTTTCTGGAAACCGGAAGTTGAAATTAAGCCCGAAGTCGTTACTCTGAGTTTCAAAGAAGGTATGCCTGTTGCCATTAACGGCAAAGAATACAAAGACAAAGTTGAGCTCATGATGGAACTCAACAAGATCGGCGGACGTCACGGTTTAGGTATGAGCGACCAGATCGAAAACCGTATTATCGAAGCTAAGAGCCGCGGTATTTACGAAGCCCCGGGAATGGCACTTCTTCATATTGCTTATGAAAGACTGGTTACCGGTATTCATAACGAAGATACTATTGAACAGTACAGAATTAACGGTATGCGTTTAGGCCGTCTCCTTTACCAAGGCAGATGGTTTGATCCGCAGGCTATCATGCTCAGAGAATCCAGCATGAAGTGGGTTGCTAAGGCTATTACCGGTGAGGTTAAGATTGAGCTTCGCCGCGGTAATGATTACAGCA
This sequence comes from Turicimonas sp. TL08, assembly GCF_054660695.1. NCBI lineage: Bacteria > Pseudomonadati > Pseudomonadota > Betaproteobacteria > Burkholderiales > Sutterellaceae > Turicimonas > Turicimonas sp. TL08. The sequence goes on along the minus strand of NZ_BAAGDP010000004.1, from coordinate 75,024 downwards.
TCCTTGATACACGTTCTCCGAACCTCACATACCAGCCAGAACGTCTGACAATGGAAAAGGGCGACTCCATGTTTACAGCGGAAGACCGTATCGGTCAGCTGACAATGAGAAACCTCGACATTGTTGATACGCGTGACAAGCTTGGTATCTACAGCAAGGTCGGCCTTATCGGCGGATCTTCCTCCATGCCGATGCTCAAAGGTATCGAAAAGGAAGAGGAAGTTAAGTAAGAACTTCAATTCAGAATGTCTCCTGTTTTTGCAGGAGACATTCGATAAAACATTAAGGCTCAAGAAATCTTGGGCTTTTTTGTTGCAATTATTAAGCCTCCCAAATCAAAATGAAATGAGAGGCTTAATTGTTTTTGATTTTCTTTCTTAAGAAAATCAGTTGTTACTGTAAAACAGAACGATTAGTTTTTGCCTAAAGCACTCTTTGCAGCAATACGTCCGAAGGTCAAAACGTCTGCTGTAGCGTTTCCGCCGAGTCTGTTAGAGCCATGGATACCGCCTGTAACTTCACCGGCTGCATAAAGACCCGGGATAACCTTGCCGTTTTTATCAACAACCTGTGCTTTCGGAGTAATTTCCAATCCGCCCATTGTGTGGTGGATTGACGGAGCACGCGGAGTTGCATAGAAAGGAGCTTTTACAATCTGACGATCAAAGAGTTTTCTTCCGAACTTCGGATCATTCTTAGCTTCGACCATCTTATTGAATTCAGCAACGGTAGCTTCGAGCTTGTCGGCCGGCATACCAAGCTGTTTTGCTAAGTCGGCCAGTGTGTCTGCTTTATAGATTCTGCCGATCTGAACCAAGGTTTCAACATCTTCATTGAAGCTGTTTAACGGTTTTACGATGGAAGAGTCGTTGATGTCATAGCATACAGCACCCGGTTGTTTCTTGATGGCTGCAACGAATTCGTCACGGCGGGCATCTTCTTTAACGAATCTTTCGCCGTTCTTATTGACATCAATAACATCATCCAAGCCGGACATCTTTCTTGCACGGCCCTGAAGAGTACCTGTGCCCGGTGTGGCTAACGGGTAAACCTGAACATAGTTCATGCCTGTGGTATCTGCTCCATGTCTTGTGGCGATGGTGATGCCGTCGCCGGTAGCGCCCGGTTGGTTAGTTGAAACCATATCGGGAGTAAGGTGAGGTGCAGATTTCTGACGCATTTCTTTGTTTTGGCTGTAACCGCCGGTTGCAAGAATGACGCCGTTCTTAGAAAGAATCTGGTATTTGTTGCCGACTTTATCTTCTGCTGTGATACCGATTACCTTGCCGCCCTTATCCAATACAAGGTCAGTGACGCGAGTGCCGAGTTTAAAGTTTACGCCTTGTTTAACAGCGTCTTGATACAGCGGATCAACTAAGCCGAGACCGGCAGGGGCATCCAACTGGTGGGTTCTTTGCCACAAGGCACCTGCGCCTTGGCTTACTCTATCCATTACCGGAGAGCCTTTGGACTGCATCCAGTGCAATGTGTCTAAGACATTGTTTGCATAAGTGCGGATCAGAGGAATGTGGCCGACTTTGTCACCTCCGTTGTAGGTCTGTAAGGCATGCCATTCCGGACAGTCAAATAGAGTCTTGGAACCGCTCTTGAGATAAGCTTCATACTTGGCTTTAACATCAGCCATGAGCTTTTTGTGTTCTTCATTCGCCGGTTTTTCATTAATGGCTTTGACGACAGCATCTTTCAAAGTTTCTGTCATCGGAAGAGCTTTTTGTCTTTCCGGATCAGCGGCATTGAAGGCGGATGCACATCTTAATGTATTACCGCCGACGACAGGCATTTTTTCAACGATTAAAACGTTCTTTGCTCCGAGATCTTTAGCGGTTACAGCGGCAGATAAGCCTGCACCGCCTGCACCTACGACAACCAGGTCAACTTCTTGTTTTTGTACTCCGTCAATTTTTTTGATCTTTTGCGGTACTGGTTTTTGGAAGTTAGCAATGTTGCCGCCGGCTTTTTCGATGGCTTCCCCAACTGCTGTCTTCAATGCAGTTGAAGTAACGGTGGCACCTGCGATGTTGTCAACGTTAAGTGTTTGATAATCGATGATATCTTTACCGATTTCACGAATAGCGGTATCGCCTAAGAATTTTGTTTCTCTCTGGCCCGGTGTTTGGATTTCTGAAATCTTATGGTCTTTAATTACGACCTTGACATTCAGCCAACCGTTGTTGCCGTAAGCTTTGGCTTCATAGGTGCCGTCTTTAAGAGGAGAAGCTACGGTCTTCTTTCCGGAGGCTTTATCTAAGCATTCCTGGACGGCTGTTTTAATTGCTTTTGATGTAACGGAAGCACCTGATACTGCGGGAACATCAGCAGATTGGGCTTCGACGATTTTCGCCGGAAGCTGTTCTACGGCATGAGTTCCGATATTTTGAGTTTCTTTTTGATCGGTGACTTTTACTGACAAAATCTTGTCGGCCGAAGTCTGAACTTCAACTGCTACAGGTCCGTTCTGGCCGGCTACTGATGCAGTGTATGTGCCTGGAGTGTAGGCAAGGACAATAGTTGAGCAAAAGGCAGCAGATACTGCCAAAAAAGTTTTCGTTAATCTCATTAGTTTCTCCAAGGTTGCCAAATAGGCATACAGAAAAATTCTAATTGTTAGCTCGCAAACTATAAAATACTATTATTAGATGTCTGTGATACTTTTTTCGTATGAACTTAAGATTGCTTCAGTCATATTGGCTCTTCTATCTGGTTGTAAAAGAAGGAAGTTTTACAAAAGCGGCTAGTGTTGCCTCCATGTGTCAGCCGCCGTTGTCCATGCACATTAAAAAGCTTGAGGATTCTCTTGGTGTTAGGTTGTTTGAACGGTCCAATAAAAAGGCTGTTCTGACTAAGGAAGGCCGTGCAATTTTTCCTGTTGTAGAGAAGTTTTTGACTAAAACGGAGCTTTTCTTTGATCAAGTCCAAGCAAATTTGGACGGCATGGAAAAAAAAGTTACCTTCGGATCTTTTGCTTGGCTTTTACAGCTTTTTATCGCACCGATGCTTAACGAGCTAAAAATTGCGGACTCTAAAAAACGCTATGATTTCATTGAAATAGAGAGTATCGATTTAGTTTCACAGCTGCAGGATTTCAAAATAGATGTGGGTTACGCCTACGCAGAGCCTTTTGAAAGAGCAGGTATTGCCGCCGTTCCTATTGCGAAAATAGAAAATAAGGTAGTTGTTCCGAAGAATCATATTTTGGCGGAATTCGACAGTATTCATTTGGAGCAACTTAGCAAACTCGACTGCATTTGTCTTCCTTCAGATGTTTCTCCCCAACTGTTTAGTTTTATGAAACAGCTCTCGGCCCAATATCATTTCAATATTGTTTCGAGAACGGATATCCGCAATTTTTACAATCAAGTAGCATTCGTCGAGTCTCAGCATACTTTTGCTATTGTTGCGACGCCGGCGTGTGACTTAATCTCCAAAAATCTGAAAGCGATCCCAATAGTTAATTCACCGGCTCTGACTTTAGTACGAATGACACGAGAAGATGTGTCTCAACGGCTGAGAAAGAGACTTCAGGAAAGGGAGGAGGCGCACTTAAGAAAAATCCCAGGCATTCGAACAATGTCTGGGACGGATTAAGAAACGAATCTTGTTGGATTTACTCAAATGGCATTAGAAGTACAGGTAGAAGAACCGGTGCAATAAGCGCCGTTACCAAGCCTGTTAATCCGATTGCCAAGCTTGCATAAGTGCCGGCTTCTTCACTGATTTGGAATGCTCGAGAGGTTCCGATTCCGTGAGACGCAAGACCTAAAGAAAAGCCTCGGGCCGGAGCAGAATCCACTTTCAAAAGTTTAAAGATAGGGCCCGCGATTACACCTCCCAGTACGCCCGTTAAAACAACAAAGGATGCGGCAAGAGCAGGCATACCGCCCATTTTTTCAGCAACCGTCATTGCGATTGGAGTAGTTACACTCTTCGGTGCCAAACTAATCATCGTTTCCGGACTCGCCCCTAGAGCGCCGGCGATAAGAACCGCTGAAACAATGGCCACAATAGAGCCGCTGAATAGTCCAAGCACAATAGGAAGCCAATTTTTGGCTAATTGAACTCTTAAGTCATAAAGCGGAACTGCAAGGGCAACGGTAGTTGGGCCAAGTAAAAAGTGGATGAACTGCGCGCCGTCAAAATATGTTTTATATGAGGTGCCTGTAGCCGTAATAAGCAGAATCACTATCAAAATTGCGACGGCGACCGGGTTGGCTAAAGAATTCCAATTCGTGAACTTATAGAATCTTTGAGCTATTGCATAAGCAGCTAGAGTCACGGCCAGCCAAAAAAGGGAGGAGGTAGACAGGAAGGTCCATATTTCATGATAATCAGTCATGTGTCAACTCCTTTTGTGTCTTTCTTTTGTTGAGCCAGATAGTCGAATACTTAATGACCAAGCTGCTGGTGATGATGGCTAATGCCGTGCTGATAACCAAAGAAGCAGTGATGGCCAACCATTCTGTTTTGATTCTTTCAACGTGCAGCACAATGCCCACACCGGCCGGAACAAAGAGGACGGCTAAATAAGAAATTAATACCAGTGCAATTGGTCTCACATACTCCGCCAGACTATCAATAGAAATTAGACAGAGCAGTAAAAGAAACATTCCGACCACCGCTCCCGGGATGGGCAGATGGAACATGAGTTCCAATACGTTTCCGATAATTTGGAATACTAAAAGTAAGGTTAGACCTACGATCATTTTGAATGAGTGAAAATTAAAGGCGCTTAATGCGCCTGGAAGATTAAAGTTTATTTATTTCGTCGATGAGCTTATCGACATCTTCATCTTTCGTTGCCCAACTTGTGCAGAAACGGGTAATCAGTTCCGGCTCGCCTGTATCGGGCCAGATGAGAAATGCGAACTTCTCTTTAAGCTTGTTGATGGCATCCTTAGGAAGGATGGGAAATTGCTGATTTGTAGGAGAATCGATCCAAAGCTTATATCCTTTAGAAAGGAAAGCTTTTTTGATTCTTTCCGCTTGTTCGACTGCTTTACGGGAAATGTCAAAGTAAAGATTATCCTTGAACAGCTCTTCGAACTGAATTCCTAAGATTCGGCCTTTTGCCAACATGGCGCCATTTTGCTTAATGAGGCTGCGGAAGTCTCGATCGAGTCCTTTATCGCCGTTAAAGACAATAGCCTCTCCGAAGAGAGCGCCGACCTTAGTGCCTCCGATATAGAAAATATCCGTGACACGGCCTAAATCAGCTAATGTCAAGTCATTTTCTTTACTGGCAAAACCGTAGCCGAGGCGAGCACCGTCAAGATACAGCGGGATGTTGTATTCACGGCAGACATCATGAAGAGCGGATAATTCGGCCTTTGTGTAAACAGTTCCAAGTTCGGTAGGAGAGGAGATATAGACCATTCCCGGCTGAACAATATGCTCATGAGTGTCATCAGCCCAATAATCGGCTAGATAAGCTCTAAGGGTTTCAGCTTTTAATTTACCGTTTTCAGGCTTAAGCGTAACGACTTTATGTCCGGAAGATTCAATGGCTCCCGCTTCATGATGGGCGATATGTCCGCCTTCAACGGATACAACACCCTGATGAGGCCTCAGAACCTGAGCGATGACTACTTTATTGGCCTGCGTACCTCCGGAGACTAAATAAACTCTGGCGTCTTCGTTTTCGCAGGCTCTCTTTATCAATTCTTCAGCATTCTTGGAATGAGGGTCTAAACCATATCCGCAAGTCTGTTCGAAATTGGTCTTCTGAAGGGCCTCCAAAATTTTTGGATGACAGCCTTCAGCGTAATCACATTCAAATCTAATCATTTTTTAGTGGGTGAGGTCTTTAAGAAAACTGATTAAAAGAGGAACCGGGCGGCCGGTGGATCCTTTTTCTTCTCCGCTGCTCCAAGCTGTTCCGGCGATATCTAAGTGCGCCCATGGAGTTTTACCGACAAATTCCTGAAGGAACGCGGCTGCGGTACAAGCACCTGCACCTGGAGCACCGATGTTTGCCAAATCTGCGAAGCGGCTCTTTAATGCTTTAGTGTAAGCACGGCCTAAAGGAAGTCTCCAGCACTTATCTAAAGAGTTTTCTCCGGCTTGGAGAAGCTCTAACGCCAGCTCTTCGTTATTGGAGAAGAGACCGGTATATTCGTGACCCAAGGCAACAACGCAGGCGCCGGTCAAGGTAGCGGCGTCCACAACTAAAATCGGTTTAAATTTGTCGATAGTGTAGGAGAGAAGGTCGCAAAGGACTAAGCGGCCTTCGGCATCGGTATTGAGCACTTCAACGGTCTTGCCTGAATAGCTGCAGAGGATGTCTCCCGGTTTAACGGCTGAGCCGCTCGGAAGGTTTTCAGTACATCCGATTACTCCGACAATATTAATAGGAAGCTTAAGAGAAGCGGCAGTAGCCATTGCTGCCACAATAGAAGCAGCACCAGACATGTCATACTTCATTTCGTCCATGCCTTTTGCCGGTTTCAAAGAGATGCCGCCCGCATCGAACGTCAATCCTTTGCCTACTAAAGCAACAGGCGATTCTTTCTTTTGTCCGCCGTTGTATTCCATGACGATCATGTAAGCCGGCTGTTTGGATCCGGCGGCCACACCTAAGAAGCAGCCCATCTTCAATTTATTAAGAGCTTTTTCTTCGAAAACGGTGACGTCAAACTTCAAGGAAGAACCCAGTTTCATGCACTGTTCAGCCATATATTTAGGCGTGCAAAGATTGGCCGGAGCGTCTCCCAGTTCTTTGGCCAGCTTGATGCCTTTTCCGATAACAGCACCCTCAGCAAAGGCTGTTGTTAATTCAGGAGTCTTCTCTTCTACGAATAAAGAAACGGATTTCGGCTGCTTCCATGCCGGACGGTCAGGGTTAGACTTGTAGTCTACGGACTTCTCTAAAACATCAATAGCAGTACAAGAAACTTGCTCAGCAATCCATTCAGGAGAAAGATCAAACCAGTCAGTGCAGGAGATAACAGCTGTTTTAACAAAGTAAACAGCTTTGAGAGCAGAAGAGAGAGCCTTCTGGAAATTTAAGACACCATCTTCTTCTTTGCCGAGACCTACAACGACAAGTCTTTTAGCCGCAATTCCGGGAAAGTTCGGAAAGATGCCAACGGTTCCAAGACAACCGGTTGCGTCACCTTCTTTAATTAAGGAAGAAAGCGCATTCTTAGAAGCTTTGTCCACAGCTTCGGCAGATTTCGTTAATTTTCCTCGATAAATACCGACGATAAGAGCGTCTGTTTTCTGATTAAGGAGTTTTCCTGCAGCGAGTGTTAATTTCATCTTTATCCTCGTGTTTACTTTTTTGTTGTCAAGGAATTATAGTCAGCCAACTTCGTTAAAACGTTTATCCAACAACGACCTGAGCCTTTTGATGCTTGATTTAGTATGCGGCTTGCAGCAGATGCAATCTTCTTTTCGAAAATCCTTTGTCTAAAGCTGTCTGCGGAAAGCCCAAGCCGCCAAAGGCATAGTGATGCCGGCGATAATCAGCATCGGAATAATTTCATTTTTAATATGTGCTATTCCGGCGTCAGCAAGGTATACGGAATGCACGACTTCCAGAGCATACCTCAGCGGATTCAGATAGGTGATGTATTGGAAGAAAGGAGGCATGTTTTCGACCGGCGAGACTAAGCCGGACAGGATCACCATGGGAATAATAAATACGAAGCAGAACACGATGGCTTGCTGCATATTCTTCGACATGGAGGAGATAGCTAGCCCAATTCCAACGGAACTTGCCGTGAAGCATAACAAGCCTAAGAACATGAGGAAAAAATTTCCTCTGAACGGGATGTTGAACCATAAGACGGCGATAATGCATACCAATATAGCTTGCAGTAAACCGATGATAATTGGCGGAGTTGCTTTGGCAAGAAGGATCTGAGCGGGAGAGTAGGGAGTCACCAAAAGCTGGTCAAAGTTTCCTTGTTCTCGTTCTCGAGCAACGGAAAGACCGGAAAGCATTAGGACTTGAATAAAACTCAGAGTTCCGCACAGTGCTGTGACAAAGTTCCAGCGTGTTAAAAGATTGGGGTTGTACCAGGCTCTGTTTTCAAATTCCAGGGCGGGTTTAATTTGAAGATTCTCTTTGGCATATGAGCTGATGATTTGACTTAGCTCTGCGGCGGCAAGAGAAGCTGTTGTAGAGTTCCTTCCGTCCAAAATTACTTGTATTTTGGCCGGAGTGCCCTGTGCTATTTGAGAGGCGAAGTCACTTTGAAAATGGATCGCCATCATGGCTTTTCGAGGGGAAATTAACTCTTTAAGTTCTGCAGGATTATTTTCTTTGGCATAAAGAGTAAAGATATGGCTCGCTTCTATTTTTGCGACGATCTCTCGAGAGTATTTGCTATTGGATTCGTCAATCAGAACAAAAGGAACATACTTCAAATCAAATGTTGCAGCGTAGGCAAATAGAAAGACCTGAACAAACAAAGGAACGATAAGAATAAATCTCGACTTTCTTTCCTTGAGAAGAACGGAAGTTTCTTTCCAAAGGAGGAAACGCTGCCATCTTAACCAGTGAAGAAACTTTGTAATCATTATTTTTTCTCCAGAGTTTTCTTAAGGGTTTTATTGGTTAAGTAAAAGAAAACAGTGAGGTAAAGAAACAGAATAGCCCAGTCTTTCCAAATCACTGTCCAGTTATCTCCTGAAAGGAATGCTCCTCGGAGCAGTTCAATAAAATATGTCGGAGGCAGGGCATAAGCAACCACAGCGATAAAGTCCGGAACATTTCTTAAGTCAAAGACGAAGCCGCTTAAAAGTACTGAAGGCAAAAAACTTACCAGCAAAGCGATTTGACAGGCCAGAAACTGAGCTTTTAATCCGCCTGAGATCAACAGGCCTATACCCAGAGAGGTTAAGAGGTAAAGAATGGAAGACACTAAAATCACAAAGAAAGAGCCTTCCATTGGAACGTTGAACACCAATAAAGCCGCTTCCAAAGTAATTATGAAACCCCCGAGTCCCAATAGAAAATAAGGAATGATCTTTGAAAGAAGGATTTCTGTTGTGGTAACAGGAGTTGAGAAAAGCATTTCCATCGTGCCTCTTTCCCATTCACGGGCAATGACCAAAGCAGTCAAGAAGGTTCCGACCAGTGTCAGAACAATAGCAATAATCCCCGGCACAAAATACCAAGTGGAAGAGTTGGCAGCGTTATACCAAAGTCTTTGTTCCATTACTATCGGAGTACTATTTTGCATCCCGAGTTTATTTAGGGAAATTAAAACCGATTGCTGTACATAATTTTGAAGGCTGTTAGCCGAGGTGGTGTCAACTCCATAGACAATAATTTGAATTTTTGCCTTTTGATTCATTAAGTCGGCCTGGAAGTTCTGAGGAAAGACCACAATCCCTCGCACTTTCCCATCATCAAAGAGCTTTTCAGCTTCTTTCATCGATGTCACGGGAAATGGCGTGATGTAAGGCGAGCCTCTGAATCCTTCAACGATAGCGTTAGTAACTTTTCCGGGAGATTGATTGAATACAGCGATTTTTGTATCGGTTAAATCCAACGAAATGCCGTAGCCGAAAATAAAAATGAGGAGCAGGGGAAGCAGAAGTCCCATGGCGATGGAGCTTTTATCCCGCATTAACTGCCGTGTTTCTTTAACTGTTAGAGAGGCAGTTCGTCTCCACGAGTTCTTTAAGGAAGTAAAGTTCATGATTTACTTCCTTTTCTATCGTTCTCTACGATTCTAAGGAAAGCTTCATCCATAGAATCGGTATTGTTTAGGCCCGCTATTTTCTTAATTTCGGCCGGAGAGCCAAGCGCGAGCATTCTTCCTGCAGCTTGAATTGCCATCTTTGTGCAATATTCCGCTTCTTCCATAAAGTGGGTTGTAATGATGATGGTTTTTCCAATATCTGCTAATTTATTGATGGTTTTCCAAAAGGCTCGTCTTGCCAAAGGGTCGATACTGCTGGTAGGTTCATCCAAGAAAAGAATTTCAGGGTCATGAATTAAGGCCGCAGCCATTGAGAGTCTTTTCTTAAATCCTTCATTGAGTTTGTTCGAATCTACGTTCATCATAGAAGAAAGTTCAAACTGCTCGGCCATTTCATTTACACGAGAATCCAGAAAGGCTCCGTCCAGGCCGTAGGCTCCTCCGAAAAATGTCAGGTTTTCTTTTACCGTAAAAGTCGGATAAAGCGAAAAGAATTGAGCCACATAACCGATATTTTTACGGGCTTCTGCTCGGGCGGTGCGAAGGTTATAGCCGGCAACACTGATTTTTCCGCTTGTGGCAGGAATTAATCCGCAAAGCATTTTGAAAGTGGTTGTTTTTCCTGCTCCATTAGGGCCGAGCAATCCGAATATTTCGCCTCGGGACACCTGGAAAGAAGTTTGGTCCACTGCAGTGAAATTTCCGAATTTTTTGACCAAATCTTCAACGGAAATAAGTATTTCGGAAGGATCCGGTTTAACGACAGTTAAATCTTTTAAATCAATTGTGCCGAAACTTTCATGGCCTGCGGTGTGCTCATTGGCCTTTTTAAGAGTAGCAATAAAAGCGTCTTCCAGCACGGGCGCGAGAGGTCTGACGTCTAGAATGTTGAATTTCTCTTTAATATCTTGCTTTGTCAGCTCTTTTTTGAAGACGGCTTTAACGCCGTTTCCGCGCGGGATGGCATCAATAACGTCAGGTGAGTCAGCGACTTTTTCAAGAAGCTTCCTTGTATCTTTTTCTGCACAAGGCAGATAGAAAACCTGGTTTTGATAAGGAGAAGTCAACTCCGAGAGAGTTCCTGTGCTTAGAACTTTTCCTTCGTTCAAAATGTAAATTCGATCACAATGTGCAGCTTCGTCCATGTAGCCTGTGCTGATTAATACACTCGTGTTCCTGACTTTCGCGACTTTGCTTAAAACGTCCCAAAGCTCTTTTCTTGACAAAGGGTCAACGCCTGCGGTCGGTTCATCCAGTATTAGAAGCTCCGGCTTACTTACAAGAGAACAAGCAATTCCGAGTTTCTGTTTCATGCCCCCGGAGAGCTTTCCTGCGGGACGGTTTATAAAAGGAGCAAGAGCCGTCATCTGAAGAAGCTCGTCATACACAGCTTTTCTTTCGTTCTTAGGGATTCCTTTCAGGTCTGCAAATAAATTCAGATTTTCAATAATGGTTAAATCTTCGTAAAGACCAAATTTCTGGGGCATGTAGGCAATTTTGTCTTTAATTTCATCAGACTGATCTTTTAGATCTTTGCCGAAAAGCAAAATTTGTCCTGAGGTTGGATTTAGAAGTTTTTCTACTAAACGGAAGAAGGTGGTTTTACCTGCACCATCAGGTCCGATTAACGCGACCATTTCTCCTTTTCTGACAGTTAAGTCAAAATCAATGAGTGCGTGCGCCGGTTCTCCTCCTTTTACTTCCGGAGGAAAATCTTTGCAGAGTTTTTGGGCATGTAAGACAACTTCTTCCAATTGACTACCTTTGGAAGGAAACGGTTGCGGGCATGCCTAAGCGGAGGACATTATCCTTATCATCTACGTTGACTCTGACTTCATAGACGAGATTTGTTCTTAAATCCGGTGTCTGAACCGTCTTAGGAGTGAATTCAGCAACAGAAGAAATAAAACCTACTTGGCCCGGTATTTTTTTATCGGGGAAGGAGTCAATGGTGACAAAAGCCTCTTGTCCGGGCTTAATTTTTCCTAAATCCGTTTCATTGACGTAGGCTCGCACCCACTTAGGGGAGTAGATAGCCAGAGAAAAAACCGGCTTAGAGGAAGCTGCCATATCTCCTGGCTGCAAATATCGGTTTCTGATTACCGCATCTAACGGGGCCGTCAATTCACTTTGCTGAAGTTTTAATTCCAGTAAGCTTAATTCAGCTTGGGAAGCCTTCCATTGTTCGTAAGCTTGTTGAATGGCTTCTTTACGCGGTCCAATCTTTACAAGTTCATAAGCTTTCTGAGCTGCAATTAATTGGTTTTTATCAACATTAAGCTGTGCTTCTGCTTGGTCTAAGTTTTGCTGGCTGATGCCCTGACCCTTGGTTGCACGAAAAATTTCTTTGACTCTTTCCAAATCTTTTTGAGAAAGGGCTAGTTTAGATTGGGCAGCATCGACATTAGCCTTCGCCTGAGCAATTTCTTCCGGACGAGAACCATTTTTTTGAATTAAATAAGTTTGGTAGCTGGCATTGACTGCTGCTTTCGCTTGTTGAATCTGCAGGAGCAGGGTATCAGTGTCTTGAGTTGCCAGAACTTGATTCTTTTTAACAACATCTCCTTCTTCAACAAGTACTTCTTTAACTCTTTCCGGCCAAAGAAAGGCTAATTCCACTTGGCGTATATCGACATTTCCATATAACTTTAATTCTCCCGATTGTTGATAGTTTTCGTAGTACCAATATCCTCCGGCCCCCAGAGCTGCCGCGAGACCAAGGACGGCAAAAATTTTGAGTTTTGTCGACATAACATCCTCTTTTTCTATATATGAAAAAGGATAGACGAAACGGAGAATATAAGCGAGTGCTATTTATCTCAGAATTTGGAATTCTCAACTGTGTGAATAAACTGCCTAATCTCTTGCAAAGAAACGGAAGAGAAAAAATTTTTTCATTTGGCCAAATCTTGACGGAAAACTTAATTCGCCAGTAATTGCTGGGACCTAGAATCTAAGCACAGACTACCGGAGAATTTAAATGAAAGCTGCCATTCCTCCTTGGGTTGTTTTTCACGTGCCGCATGACTCCTCTTACATTCCTCCTCAAGTTCGCCAAAGTATTTATCTTAATGATGAACAGCTTAACAAGGAGTTGTTGTGCATGTGTGATCTATGGACATTGGTCTTGTACAGCAATGGAATACCCTTTGCTCAGATAGTGTCGTCGCCTGTTTGCCGATTAGTAGTAGATGTTGAGCGCTTTTCCGAGGACAAAGATGAAGTAATGGCTCAAAGAGGTATGGGGGTCATTTACACTGCTACTCATAGTTTAGGACGTTTGAGAAAATTCCTAAGCAGGTCGGAACGCAGAGCTCTTCTTAATAACTGGTATTGGCCTCACCATTTTCAATTATCTAGAAAGGTGAATCTGGCACTCGAAAACTATGGAAAAGCCTTTGTGGTTGATTTACATAGCTTTGCCTCAAGAGCTCTTCCTTATGAAGAAAATTCAGGAGAGAGGCCCGAAATATGTATTGGAACAGATCCGTTCCACACCACGCTGGAAATTCAGAAAGCGTTTTTTTCTGAGTTCTCCCGCAGTTTCGATACCGGCTTTAACTCGCCTTTTTCCGGAGCATTAGTGCCAATCGAACATTACAAGAAAGATAGAAGAGTGCGTTCTGTGATGATTGAGACGAGACGTGATTTGTACGAGGATGAAAGAAATGGAGAACTTCTCACGACTTTTGTACTGGTCTCTAAAAGACTTCAAAAGTGCCTGTCGACGGCTATAAGTGAATCTTTTTAACGAAAGGGCGGTGAACCTCATTCTCTTGTTAATCGAAAAGCTTTTATTGAACATCTTTCTAAATTGAGAAATGGAGCAGAGAAATACCTTGAAGAAGGACACGTTTGATAATTAGTTCATTCGCCAAAAAACTCCGTCCGAAAGGACGGAGAGGAATCACCGTCCGCGATATTGTTTAAGGAAAGAAAGAGGAGTTTGTCCAAAAGTATTTTTGAAATTTTTAATAAAGTAACTGGTCGAATTAAAACCACAGCTTCTTCCAACTCCCTCAATAGTTCTATTTGAAGAAAGAAGCATTTGAGCGGCTAAATCCATTCTTTTTTCCAGGATGTAAGACGAAATTGTGATGCCGAGGGCTTCTTTAAATAACCGACAGCACTCTTCCCGACTAAGGTTTACTGCGAGGGATATTTCTTTCAGAGAAATAGGTTCGGTGATGTTAGCTTCAAGAAATGTGATTATCTGTTGGCTGACTGCAAAAGCTCTATCGTTCCTGTCATTTTTAGAAGAAGTTTTTAAGAAGGGAAGGGTTTGATGCCATATCTCTAGAACCAGAGAAATCAATTTGATTTCATTTCCAATCTTCTTTTCCTTTTGAATTTCTTCTATTGCTTCGATGTTTTTTAGCAATGGACTGGACGAACATCTGTCGGTTTTTATTGAGAAGTATTTTGTGGCTGAGGGAGAGATAAAAGGATAGATCAAGCGCTGAGAGAGCTCGGTTCCAACCGAAGAAACTAAAATTTTTGGTGAAAAGTTTAGACAGATATAAGAGTTGGAAGTATGGGGAATAGTTGGCCTAGCCATGTGTAGGACCCTGGAGTTCACGAAAAATCCTTCGCCGGTTTTCAGACGAAGATAATTATCCTCAACCCTAAAATCAATTTCTCCGCCGGTAACCAGACAGTATTGCAGTTCGTTATGCCAGTGCCATCCGACGTAACCGAGGACATTTCTTTCTAGATAAGTTCGGTAGATTGCTAAGGGTATACCTTCGGTTACGTGATGGGTAGTTTCTTGTAAATTACAATCGATTGGGATCTGAGTAACTTGCATCTTATCTACCTCAATATTTTTATATTTTATCGGAGAAAAGTTCTATTTCAATTTATTTGCCTTTCTAAAATTTTCCCTAGGATTTAATTGACAAGGAGAATCCCATGAAAGGAACACTTACTCAAAAACGGCAGGAACAGCTTCTGGAAACTTATAAAAAAGCAATCCAGACAAGAAGTTACTCAAATGAAGAAGAGAAGTTAGCTAAATTTCTTCAAACCGTCATGTTGGATTTGGGCTTCGATGAAGTTCATATTGATCGAGTCGGTAACGTGGTTGGAAGAGTAGGCAATGGCCCCGTGGTTATCCATTTCGATTCTCACATGGATACAGTTGCAGTAAGTGATGCGGAAGAATGGACTGCTCCTCCGTTCGAGGCAAAAGAAGTTGACGGAATGATTTATGGCCGCGGTTCAGTCGATATGAAGGGCGGTCTGACTGCATCTATTTTTGCAGCTGCAAATGCCAAGGAACAGGGCTGGTTAGAAGGCAAGACTGTTTACGTGACAGGATCTGTTTGTGAAGAATATTGCGATGGTGTTTGCCTTGAAAACTTCTATGCCGATCACAAATTGGTTCCGGATTATTGTGTAATCTGTGAACCCTCCGATAATGTCATCACCTTAGGACACACCGGAAAAGTTCAGGCAAGAATAAAAACTTTCGGAATCTCTGCCCATGGTTCAGCTCCTGAGAAGGGAGTGAATGCTGTTTATGAAATGGCAGAAATTATTCAACGAGTTGAAAATCTCAACAAGACACTTCAATCAACCCCGGGGAAAGGTACGATTGTCTTATCCCAGATAAGCTCAGTTGCAGTTTCTTTGAATGCGGTTCCCGATCAATGCGAAATTTATCTCGATCGTCGACTTCGATTAGGAGAAACAGTAGACGACGTAAAGAAGGAATTGGATGAATTGGTAAAGGGTAAGAATGCCAAGTGGGAACCTGGAACTTTGGTAATGAATTCATGGACTGGAGAAAAGTTGGTGTATAAGCCCATTCACAATCCATGGAAAATTTCGATGGAAGATCCTCTCACTACGGCAAGTATTGAAGCCTATGAAAAAACTTTTGGGCATGAACCAAAGAAATTTGATTTTTGGGATTTCGGAACAAACGCAGTCGTGCCGGTCTCTCTTGGAGTCAAAACAATCGGTTTTGGTCCGGGTGAATATAAATTGGCCCACATGCGTGATGAAAGATGTGATCCGAACCAAGTAGTTCAGGCCTGTGAGTTCTATACTAATTTAATCAAAAACCTGCCTGAGGAAAAGCAAAAATAAATGTCTTCTACTATCGAATGTCTTGTCCTTCCTCCTGAAGGAAACTGCTCGGAAGATTTCGGAACGGCTGCGGCTCTCGGTTCTTTAGAGTTTCATAAGAATGTTCCGGGATATGAGCCAACAAAATTATCCGATCTAAAAGCTTTATCAAAGAAACTTGGTGTCGAGAACTTTTGGATTAAAGACGAATCCTCTAGATTTGGTCTGAATGCTTTTAAGGTTCTTGGAGGAAGTTTCTGCCTTTTCAAAGTAATTTGTGAATTACTAGGATTGGATTCCAACAAACACTCTTTTAAGGATCTTCAAACACCCGAGGTTGCCCAATCAATTGCCAAAATGACATTCATCACAGCAACGGATGGAAATCATGGCAGGGGAATTGCTTGGAGTGCAAAAAAACTCGGAGCGAAATGTGTTGTTCTTATGCCCAAAGGAAGTTCCTCAGAACGTTTGGAGAATATCCAAAAGCTGGGGGCCGAGGCTTGGATAACCGACGTCAATTATGATGCTACCGTCGCTATGGCAGCTGACATGGCAGAAAAGAATGGTTGGACGCTCGTTCAAGATACTTCTTGGGACGGTTACGAAGAAATTCCAACCTACATTATGCAGGGCTATTTGACAATGGCCAAAGAAGCTCAGGAACAGCTGGGAGAGGAAGTTCCAACTCATGTTTTCCTCCAAGCAGGTGTGGGCTCGATGGCAGGAGCAGTAGCTAGTTTCCTAAAGTCAGCTTACGGGGATAGGGCTCCAGAAATCGTAGTTGTGGAGCCGTTTTCCGCGGATTGTATCTATAAAACAGCCGCAGCCGATGACGGTGAGTTGAAAGTCGTGGAAGGTGATTTAAAAACTATCATGGCTGGACTGGCTTGCGGAAAACCTTGTACCCTCGGTTGGAAAGAGCTCAGAGCTTGCGCATCGGCTTATCTAAGAATTCAGGAGTCGGTGGCAGCAACAGGTGTCCGAGTCCTTTCAAGTCCTTTGGAGGATGATCCAAGAATTCTGGCTGGCGAGAGCGGGGCGGCTCCGATAGGCGCAGTTATTGCACTTCTGGCGGATCCGAAACTCTCTGAAATTAAGAGCAAATTACAGTTGAATGAATCTTCAAAGATCTTGTGTTTTTTAACTGAAGGAGTGACCGATAGAAAGAGCTTCTTAGAAATTGTTTGGGAAGGAAAATTTCCTTCCGAGATCTAAAAGTGAAGAGTGGGCGGCGGTCCTTAAAAGGCATGAAAGCCCGGACATACATAAGCGGTGTCGAAGTTGGCCGCGCGCCCATGGTTCGAATTCTAATTTCGTGTTTATTAGAAGCTTTCAAAGCTCACCTCAATCTGAGTTTATTTTTATTTTTAAAACCAAATTTGAGGAGATGGAGTAAATAGAGAAATGAGCTTAGGAAAGGACGGCCTCTAAGATTTTCTGAAACTCTGAATTCATAAAAAATACCTTTGATTTGTTCCGAGTAGTTTGAAGAAGGAGGAGAGTGCACTGAAAGAAAATCTTTTTCCTTCGTATTTAAGAAACTTGAAAAGCTAAAATTTCAAGATCTTCATACGGGTGCGAAAATGCCTCTTCCAAACGATTTAAAAGACAGATTCATAGAGATTGTTGGAGTAAATCACGTCCTAACGGATCCCTCGCTATACGGTCCGTACACCGATGACTTCACAGACCACTACAAATCCCAGCCCCTGGTTATTCTTAGGCCTAACTCTACGGAACAAATCAGCCAAATTATTAAACTTTGTGCTGAAAATCGTTTGGGGGTCGTTGTTCAAGGCGGCAATACGAATTTGACAGGATCAGCGTCTACCTCTACTCCAGATTCAGAAGTTCTTATCTCGCTAACCAGAATGAAAAATTTAGTCTCCGTTGATACTAAAGGAGACTCCATGGTTGTTGAAGCGGGAATGACTCTCGCAGATGTTCACAAATGTGCGGAAGACAACGGTAAGTTTTTCCCGCTTTCCTTTGCTGCAGAGGGCAATGCTACTATCGGAGGCTGCTTAGCATGTAATGCTGGCGGGGTTGCGGTTTTGAGATACGGCACCACAAGAGAGTTGGTGCTTGGAATTGAAGTAGTTTTACCTGATGGTCGTATTTGGAATGGCCTCCGTTCTTTGAGGAAAGACAATACCGGCTATGACTTAAAGAATTTATTCATGGGCTCAGAAGGAACCTTAGGTGTAATTACAAAAGTTGTTCTGAAGTTATTCCCGATACCCAAAGAAAAAGAAACCTCTTTAGTTTGCGTTGAATCTCCGGCGAAAGCGGTTGCTCTTTTGAATCGTGTTAAAAATTCTGCCGGTTCTTTGCTTACAGCCTTCGAATTAATTAGTGAAAAACCAATCGGCCGAGTCAAGAAAAATCTTCCTGATGTTGAAGTTCCGGAACTCTCGTCGTCTCCTTGGAAAGTATTGCTCGAATTGTCTTTATTTGAAAAAAAGGAAGAGTCTGTCTTAGAAAGCATTCTTGAGCAAGCGTTTGAAGCAGAAGAAATAACAGATGCAATTATTGCTAACTCTTTGAAAGACAGCCATAAATTCTGGCATGTCAGAGAATCTATTCCTCTGGCGGACAGAACGGAGGGAGGCAGCATCCACAGCGATATCAGCCTTCCGATTGCCAGCATCCCGGAATTTCTAGAAGTTTCTTTGAAAAGATTAAAGGAAGAGTTCCCTTGGATTGAAGATTCTATTTTCGGACATCTTGGAGATGGAAATCTTCACTACAACTTTGTCAGCCCGGAGGATCCGACACTGACTTACAGATTCGAAGAAGAAATCAGAAGGAATTTATATACCACAGTGATGGAATATAACGGCTCAATATCAGCCGAGCATGGTATCGGGATGCTCAAAAAACATCATAACGATGAGTTTAAGGATCCCATCGAACTGGAAATAATGAAGAAGATAAAAAATGCCATCGATCCGGAGGGCATAATGAATCCAGGTAAATTAATCTGACAGCCGAAGGTACGGAAATGACAAAGTTAGGCACCGGAACAGAAAAGGAAACTATTTCGCAGCAAATCGAGCCGGAAGTTGATATCACTGAAGAAGTCCTAGATGACGGTTATTTGGATGTCATGGAAGATAAAACTGTAGTCATCTTTGCTGTGGGGGGCACCATTGCTACCAAAAAAGACGGCGAGGGCTATCTTGTTCCGGCTGCTTCGGGTGAAGAACTCTGCAAAAAAGTCCCTGGCTTGGATGACTTGTGCAATATTGAAGTTATCAATTTCTCCTGTGTTCAGTCCACAGCTGTGACGCCGGAGATGATGCTTGAAATTTCAAAGCAAGTTCAGGAAATTCTTAAACGCCCGGATGTCTCGGGTGTGGTGATTACTCACGGGACCGACACTTTAGAGGAGACTGCTTATTTTCTTAGCATCTCTTTATCCGATGAATTCCAGAATGAATATTTCAAACCGATAGTTCTCACCGGTTCAATGCGGGGAGCAGATGCGGTAGGAGCAGACGGTCCGGCAAATTTATTGGCTAGCGTTAAGGTCGCTTGCCATGACGTGAAGGAAGATATCCCGAGAGTGGTCGTCTGTATGAATAACGAGATTCATGCAGCGTCCAGAGTACAAAAAGTTCATTCGGATAATATTGCCGCATTCAAATCTCCTTCTTGGGGACCTGTCGGTTATGTGGATGACGATCTGGTCTATTTCAGAGCAGGTGCTTTGGATTTAGACATGGGATTTAACTTTCCGACACCCGAAAAATTGACGGCAAAGGTTGGCATAGTTAAAGCTGTGACAGGAGATAAAGGCGAACTTGTCGATTATTTTACGTCTCAAAATATAGACGGTTTAGTCATTGAAGGCTTCGGAAGAGGGAACCTCCCACCGGAAATGATGCCGTCTGTTAAAAAAGCGATAGATTCCGGAATTGAAGTAGTTATTACTAGCCGGACACCGGCAGGAAGAATTTTGGATTCTTATGGGACACCTGGCAGTGTGAAGGACTCTATTCAGCTTGGTGCAGTCATGGGCGGAGAGTCAACCTCGGCTAAAGTGCGTTTGCTCCTGTTGTATATCCTTTCACAACCAAAAGCTCAGGAACTTCGCCGTGAAGATCCCGAGCTTTTCAGAGCGTACTTACAGGAATGTTTGGATCCCGTACTCAGCGAACGTCTGTTCTCTATTAAGGCTTAACACCTCTTAATTCATAGGTACAGAGTAGATATTTTGGCCGTTAATTGAGAGCAATAGATTATCGTTATCATGGGTGAGAAGGATGTTGGAGACAGCATCTTTTCCTTCCATCTTATAAGTACCTTTGGGTAGGAAGCCGACATAAGGAGCAACGGATTTTCCTTCTGCCGGAGAAACTTTGAAAGAAAGTTCTCCAATCTTATTAGAGTCTTTTGTAAATCTAAAGTTGCCGTTAAAGGCAATTTTGATATTTTTAGCGTCAACATAAGAAGGAAGGACTTCTAAGCCGATTTTTCCGGTGGTGATAGCAGTTAGCAACTGTTCAGAAGAGGCTCCTAGATTTCCTAAATAAGGAAGATTTTCTTGACAAGCAACAGGGTTAGCAGTGCAGAAGTCATCACCGTACTGGTCATAGAAAAGAGCCGAGTAGGGAGAGGCAGATGCGTTCCAATCCATTTTTAATTTAATGTCTGCCTTTGGAATATTTACAGGAATGATGGACTTGTAGTTTAAGTCATCTAAACCAACCTTGAAGTTTTGGATGAAGTTGGTCTTTTCTTTTGAAACTTCGGTATTGAAAGAGAAATTAGCGAATTTAATATCTCCGCCTAAGTCTTTCTGATTTAGGTCAACCTTTTCCAAGTCATAAGAAAACTTAACCGGGGTTAAAGAGTTCTTGTCTGAATACGACTGGAAGGTCTGACTTCCAATAACCAATTCTCCGCCGTCACTGTTTCTTGTGTTGAACTTTTTAAGCTTAATTGTCCCGATATCAAATTTGGTCTGAAATTGGGAAAGGCTTTCTGAGGAAAAACCCTCTACCTTGCTTAAAAAAGTGGTTTTACCTGCGGTACGGTCAACAGAAATATTGACATCGTCAATGTTTGCAGAAAACGGTTGCGTTGTGAAAGTAGCTGTTTTTGGAGTGAAGCGGTAATTAAAGTCAACTGCTAAGGTAGGGTGCATCGAGTTAAGAACAAGATTGTCTTTGTCGAATTCGTCAATCTTAGTCAAATGAAGAACGGCTTTCGGAGAAAAGCCAAGATTGACAACACCTTCTGAGACAGCGAGAGGTTTAGCGGTTTCGGAGATGTCCTTTAAATAAAGCTTGAGTTGGAGTTCTCTTGCAAAAAAAGTTTTCTTTGTGATTTCTCCGCTGACTGTCACTTCATCGGTGCCAAGGACTTTATTAATGTTCGAAATAGTTTCATCAACTTTTTGTCCTTGGTAGTAAATAAAACCTGTGTAGCCGACAATGCCTAAAAGAATAATAACGGCTGCCGGTGTTAAAAAATTCTTCGAAGAAGAGCTCAATTTATTCTCCATATTTTTGTTGTCTTCAGGTCATTGTAATTTCTTTTTACCGCCGTGCAGCGAGAGCTCTAGATTCCGAAAACAGGAATAGGATGATAGAACTCCAAATAAAAGAAAGCGGGAGCAACTGTTCTGTATTAAAAGGCTCTTTGAAAATAAATATTCCCACTAACAAAGTAAGTATCGGGTTGATATACATACAGAACCCGAGGACGTTCAACGGCAGATTTAAGGCTGCATAAGAAAAAGCAACCATCGGAATTGTTGTGATAACGCCGGTTGAAACTAGAACCCAGGTGAGATCTTCAGCCGGATTTCCGGAGAAGAAGTGGCTTGTGCCGACATGGTTTAAAGTAAAGATATAGACCAAGGCCAATGGAAGCATCAGACCGGATTCAATTGTGTTGCTGATCCAAGGATCTACTTTAATTTTTTTCTTTAAAGCGCCGTAAATTGCCCATGTTGAAGAAACTCCGACTGCAATCCAGGGAATTCTTCCAAGCTGGAAGACCATGATAAGCAAACCCAAGAAGGCAAGGAGGATACTGGCCCACTTAAGCGGCGGAAGTTTCTCTTTGTAGAAAAGAACTCCAAGAAATACCGAAATTAAGGGAGTCAGAAACATGCCAATGCCAAGTTCTACGACTTGGTTGCTGTTAACGCCATAAATGTTTATCCACCAATTTACTCCTGCAAAAGCAGCAGCGAGTGTTAGACAAATCGCATATTGTTTTTGTTCAGCAAAATAATGGAAAGTTTCTTTGAACTTGTGGAATTTTTTGAAAATCACCAGTAATAGGAGCATCACAAGCAAAGACCAAACGACGCGATGGGCAACGACTTCCCAACCGCCTGCTTTGCCGAACATTTTCCAAAAAATCGGAAGGAATCCCCATACTAAATAGGCTGAGGTCGCGCCGATAAGTCCTAATTTTCTGTTCTCTCCGGACATAACGAAAAGGCTCGGCTAGCCGAGCCTATTAAATAGATTTAGTAATAAATTACTTATAGAGTTTGCTGATAACGTCTTTAGCAAACACTTCCTGATCTTTTAATAATTGACCAAGTTGTTTGTCATCCTTGAAGTCCATAGAAAGACCGGCTTTCTTGTGTGCTTCGATAGTTGCGGGATCCTGCATTGTCTTCTTGAAAGCATCAACATAGAACTTGATGATTTCAGGAGATGTGCCTTTAGGTGCAACGATAGCGCGTGCAGAACCGTACCATTCCGGATAAAGACCTTTTTCTCCTAATGTCGGTACGTCTGGAAGTTCAGGAGCACGTGTCGGAGAGAAGACAGCTAAAACTCTCAATTCAGGTTTGTCTCCCTTAACCAACTTAGCCACGTCAGCAACTTTAGCGCATGTGAAATCAACTTCACCCTGACGCAAAGCTAAGAGCTGGTCAGCTGTACCACCGTAAGGAACTGCTTTGTAATCAAACTTACCGCTTTGTGCGAGAAGCTGAGCTGCAGTGTGGTTGGAAGCCTTAACGCCGTTTGTAGAAGCCTTAAGCGGTTTCTGTTTAGCAGCGGCAACCAAGTCTTCGATTGTCTTGTAAGGAGAGTCAGCCTTAACAGCGACAACACCGGATTCTGTCAAGTGGTTGGCAATAGGAATAACGTCAGAAACAGAGAACGGAGCTCCTTTCTGAGCGGCTAATGTTGTGAAAGTCGGAAGGTTGATAAAACCGATTGTGTGACCGTCTGGTTTGGAATTAACCAAACGTGTCCAGCCAATCTTACCGTCGCCGCCGGGAAGATTCTGAATGACAAGGGTCTTGCCCACATATTTGCCGGCCTCTGTGGAGAGAAGGCGAGCACCTGTATCTGTACCGGAACCTGCCTTGTAAGCAACGATAACGTTAACGTCGCTTGTCGGAGCCCAAGCCATGGCTACAGGCATTGTCATTGCAACGGCAACGGCTAAAAGTACTTTTTTCATTTGTCTAAATCCTCCTAGGGATAAGTTGGTTTGATTTGTCTAAAAATTTAAATATTTGTTTCCGAGTAAGCCATATTCTACTCAGCTTTACCGCATGGAGTCCATTACTTATTTGTTGGCTCTGTGCTCTACGTGCTTTTCCCACTTGGCCATGAGCCACGGAGAAAGCGTACCGAGGACGCAGAGAAGTATAAGCAGCCAGCAAAGCGGAGTACTGAAGAGAATAGCGGGATCGCCATCGCTTAGGTATAAGGATCTTCTCAATCCGTTTTCGCCGATCGGGCCAAGAATTAAACCTAAAACGATAGCTGCAGCGTTCAAATCGAACTTTCTGACGAGGTAACCGATGAAGCCGAAAAGGAACATCAGAAGTACTTCATCGAAATTATTATGAATGGCAAAGGAACCTACAACGCACAGAAGGAAGATGGACGGAATCAAAATAGAATCAGACAATCTAGAAACTTGCGCAAAGATTCTGCAGCCTAGTAATCCGACTGCCAACATCGCAAACTGAACTAAAACGAAACCGGCAAAGAAGGTGTATGTCATCGGAGCATAAGTAGAGAAGAGCTCCGGACCGGGTTGGAGACCGTGAATGATCAAGCCGCCCATTAATACTGCTGTTACGGATTCACCCGGGATGCCTAGAGTCAAAGTCGGAATCAAAGAACCGCCGGTAACAGCGTTGTTTGCAGCCTCTGAGCCGGCCACGCCTTCAATGGAACCTTTTCCGAATTCATCTTTATGCTTAGAAAAACGGCGTGCTTCGTTATAACCCATAAAGCAAGCAATCGTTGCTCCGGCGCCCGGCAAGATGCCAAGGATGTTTCCAATCATCCAAGAGCGTGTAATAGTTGGCATTAAACGCTTAATTTCTTGTCTGGAGAGTAAAAGACTGCCTGAGAATTTTGCGGCTTTTGCTCTTTCCTTGATCTTCTTTTCGGCAAGGATAAGAACTTGAGACATAGAGAATAAGCCAATCAAGGCGCATGTTACGTTGACACCGTTATAAAGGCTCGCTTGACCGAACATGAATCTTTCTACGCCTTCCATCGGGTCCATACCAACGGTGGAGATCAAAAGACCGAGAATGCCGGAGATGAAACCTTTAAGTAAAGATTTGGAGGAAACGCCGGCAATAATCGTTAAACCGAAAATAGAAAGCCAGAAGTATTCCGGGCTCTTGAACTGCATAGCAAGTTCAGCCAGGAACGGAGAGAAGAAGTATAGGGAGATACAGCTTAACAAACCTCCGCAGAAGGAAGCGAAACATGCAACTGCTAAGGCTTTGGCTGCCTGACCTTTCTTAGTTAATTCATATCCTTCGATAGCGGTAGCTGCAGAAGCAGGGGTGCCCGGAGTATGAATAAGAATGGCTGAAATTGAACCCCCGAAAATTGCGCCGCAATAAATACCGCCCAATACGATAAGGCCGGTAGCCGGATTCATACCGAAAGTGACCGGAAGCAGAAGAGCCACACCCATAGCAGCCGACAGGCCGGGTAAGCAACCAATCGTAATACCCAGAGCTGTTGCGGCGATCATCAAAACGAGAGTCAGAGGATTTAAGGCATGAATAAAACCTTCGCCCATTAAAGTGATTGTTTCTAACATGATCTCTCCTTATTCAAACAAAACGCCCAAAGGAAGAGGTACCTTCAGGAACATAGAGAAGACCAAATAGGTCACGCCCATAACGCAAATGCAGGAAATAACCGCAGGAATAGGTTTGACCTTAAGAAAGAACTGAGCAAGGATCAGATAGAGAACACTGGAAATATAGTATCCGAGATAATTGACCAGTGCTAAGTAAATGACGCACCCAATGACAACTCCAAAAAACTGAGAAGGAATAAATCCTTGGAAGATTTTTCTGAAGTCATTAATGAAAAGTTTATGACGTTTAAAATGCCAGATCTGTTGGAGAAGAAGCAGGGTATTGCAAACGTAAAGGGCTGAGATAAGGATTAGAGGATAAGATTGAGCGCCTTCGGGGAGCTGCAATGTCATCACTAAAAACCAGGTTGCAATCGCATATATAACTACGATTACGCCGATGTCTGAGTCTTTCATAATTTGGCTTTGGAATTAGGTTTTTTAAAATGAGGCAAGCTCTTTTTGTTCATCGTTTAGGAAAAACCTAAACTGTAACAGAGTGTATTCTAGGAGGAAGCAGAAAGTTTGACAACAAGCGATTACCTCTCCATTAAGGCTAGAAAGCTTGTTTGGTCGAAATAAAGCTGAATTTATACCTTCGAAGAAGAAACGTTCTTGCATAATTGAGAAAAGAAGAGGCGAACCGAATTCGCCCGTACTTTGACCGTGTCATCAAGAAGATTGAAGCATTCTTAAATCTACAGAATAAGTAATTTGAAACTATCCTTCACGGCATACGAGCTTTATTGTTACCTTGAAGAATGAACGCACATTTGGCATTATTGGGACAAACATAATCCAAGAAACATTGCAGTGGGCGATGAGACACCTCTTTGATATTGAGGTTCTGGATGACGTTATCCGATAGCTGATAAGCGGCGAACCGCTTTCAGAGAAAAACAAAGGTAACTGAGAAGGTCAGATTCAGCCAGCCTGCTTACTTATCTATCTGATTAAAAATAACTTATGGCTGCTGACCTTGGTTCGAACTGGAACACATAGTGATTTGTTTGTGAAATATCAGAAATTTGCCAGGTGTCTTTGTCTGGTTCTCCAAAAATTATCTAATTTGAGTTGTGTTCCAGTTCGCTGAGCCTGTTACTTTCCAGACTCATTAGAGCATGTGTGCTTTTCAAAAAAGTTTATTTCATTGAGAGCTGGCATCTTCAGGATTGATCTGATTCGGAGCTCTGCTTGGCAGTTAAGTGTCTCATAGAGAATTCGCAGCCGCAGTACTGTTGATTATAAAAATCGTATTGCTTCAGCAGAATAGTTCTCCTTTCTTGAAGTCCTCCTTTGCGCCAGTTCATTTGGAAATATTGAACTTCCGGAACTTTTTCGACGGCATAGGCCGCAGCTTCATCAATTTGATCTTGCCGTTTCCAACGAGAGCCCGCAAGAGTGGTTGTAAAAGCTGCAATATTATGGTCCCGAGCGCATAAAGCCGTCGCCGACAAACGATGTTTGAAGCATGCTAAACATCTTCGGCCTCTTTCAGGTTCGTCCTCTAGACCCTTGACAGCTTCTCGCCATCGAAGATGATCGTAGTCGCCTTCTATGTAGGGAATATTTCCCTGCTCGCAAAAACGGACTAATTCATCTTTTCTTTTGAGATATTCCTCATCCGGAAAAATATTAGGGTTATAGAAAAAAACAGTGGTCGGTACCTTCTTCTGTCTGAGCCACTCTAAGATAGCTGATGAGCAGGGTGCGCAACAGCTATGCAGCAATAAGGAATTCGGTAAAGTTAAATTTTTGTCGGACGGACTGAGCAGCATAAAAAAAAATAGACGATCAGCGAATGATCGTCTTTCAAATGTTAAAAAGATCTGGTTAGTTAATCGTGGATGAAGCCTTGCCTTCCAATTCTTCCTTGTTCGCACGATGAATCCATTGAAGAACTGTTGCGCGATTAACTTTCGTTAGTTGAGAAATCTGGTTATAAGATTTACCTTCTTCTCTTCTAAGACGAAGAACAGTGGCTTTTTGCTCTGCTGTATAAACTTGTTGTCTGGCACCACGCTCGGCTCTAAAGGTGCCGATAAGGTAGCTGCGGTGCCAATCACGAGCAGTATAGACTGGAATATTTAAAGTCTTTGCGCAATTTTTGTAGCTGCCGCCATTCCTAAAAATTTCAAGTGCTTTTTGACGAGTCTCGAAAGAGTGACGAGGTAACTGTTTACGTACTGCCGGATCCTTTTTTTCAGTGTTTGCCATCTTGCTTAACCCTTTGTTCAGATGTCTTTCAAAACAATTATAATAAATAATATGCTAAATAATTACATTCGTTTTGAATAATAATAGCAAATAATCATGTGGCATTTAATTAGTGGTTATAACCTCACAGCCCCATGAAAAATCCCTAACAAGAGTGATCTTTATAGAAAAACATCTTATTCTTTAATAGGTTGCAAGAAAATAGAGTAGGGTATTTTGGTTAACTAGTTTGAGTAGCAAGATTTAAAACTTTTTCTAAAAAACCCCTTTTTTCATTTTTATTTTGTACGATCTGAACGTCTTTCCGATAAAAAAGGAGCCTTAATTTGTCTGAATTGAAACCCGGTCTTTGTTCTCGTTTTACAGAAATTAAGAACAAATTGAAAGAAGCCGAAAAAGCTGCCGACAGAAAAGAAGGATCTGTTGAACTTCTTCCGGTCTCTAAAACTTTCGGGATAGAAGCCATTATCGAAGGGGTAAAGTGCGGAATGACTTCATTTGGGGAGAACTATGTCCAAGAAGGCTGTTCTAAAATTGATCTTTGCCGAGAATTGTTCCCGAACAACAGTATAACCTGGCACCTTATCGGGCCTCTTCAATCCAATAAGACGAGGGTCGTTGCAGAACGATTTGATTGGGTCCAAACCATTGACCGTCTAAAAATTGCACAGAGATTGTCGGATCAACGTCCCCCCGAGATGTGTCCTTTAAATGTGCTTATTGAGGTCAATATTTCAAACCAAGAGAGCAAGAGCGGTGTGGCTTCTGAGGAAGTACGAGCTTTGGCCGATGAAATCCTAAAGATGCCGAACTTGAAATTGAGAGGTTTGATGTGCATCCCGGAGCCGGGCGAGACACCTGAAGAAAAGCTCATTCCCTTGAGAGCCATGAAAACTCTGTTCGACAAGCTCAAGGAAGAAGGCTACGAATTCGATACACTGTCGATGGGTATGTCAGGAGATATGGCTGAAGCAGTTCAAGCCGGATCCACGATGGTTAGAGTAGGGACCGCGATTTTCGGTCCAAGACAATACAAAACACAAGGTTAAAAAATGACAAGCAGAAAAGTTGCTTTTATTGGCGGAGGAAATATGGCTTCCGCCATTATTTCTCGTATGGTTTCCACTTGGGATAATCCCGCTTGCATTCATGTCACGGACAAGAATCTTGAAAAACTTGAAAATCTACATAAAGAATTCAACATTTCAACACACCAGGAAACCGGAGAATGGCTTTCTGAAATGGATTGTGTAGTTTTGGCTGTCAAGCCTCAGCAGCTTCCGGAGGTATTGATCCAAAATAAAGCTTTCTTGAAAGACACTTTCGTACTCTCTATCGCAGCCGGCGTTAAGACCCAAGATATTGAAAAGCTTTTAGGCCAGAACAGGATCTGCCGAGTGATGCCGAACACTCCCGTCAGGGAAGGACTGGGCGTATGCGGAATTTTTATGGTTTCCAAAGAGGAAAAAGATAAAGAAACCGTTGAAGCAATTCTTAAACCGACAGGTTTATTAATTTGGTGCGCAACCGAATCCATGATTGATTCTCTCACTGCGGTAAGCGGTTCAGGTCCAGCCTATGTTTTCCTTTTCTTGGCCGCATTGGAGAAAGCTGCATTGGAATTCGGTTTCACTGCACAAGAAGCTCACGACATGGCGGTTTATACCGTTCTTGGTTCTTCAACGTTAGCGCTTAAGAGCGATGAAACTTTTACATCCCTCTGTAAGAAAGTTCAAAGCAAGGGCGGAACAACAATAGAAGCGACAAAGGTCATTGAGGGCAGCGGCTTTGCAGATATGATGCTGAGAGCCATGGAAGCTTGCCGTGCACGTGCTATTGAACTTGGTGATGAATTCAGTAAGAAAGTAGAAAAAGCCGAATAAGCTTTAGAAGCGATTTTTACTATTTTCAAAACAAAAGACGCTGTGATTATCCTGATCCCAGCGTCTTAATTATTACGTTGCAAATTTTGCCTTAGTAGCCGTCTCGAGACAGAGAGTGAGGTTCAAAAGGCAGATGATGGATGCCTTCGAGTTTGATATGAGAGCAAGTTTCTGCTATGCGCTGTACAGCTCTTACGCGTGGAAAACTCTTTCTCCACAAGATAGCCACGAGTCGGGTAGGCACCGGCTTTTTAAATTCGACATATTTGGTTAGTTGATCCCCGACGTCATAATTTTTAGCACTGGCAGGGAACACCGACACGCCTATTCCGCTCGAGACCATGTATCTAAGGGTAGACAGAGTTGAACCTTCCATAAAATGGAGATGTGAATTCGGGTTAGGCTCATTCTTTAAAGAGTCCGGACATACCTTAAGAACTTGATCACGGAAGCAGTTCCCTTGGGCCAGAATCAGCATCTTTTCCTCAATTAATTCTTTGGATTCAATTTCTGATTTTGATGCTAGGGGATGCTTGGCAGGCACAAGAGCGACGAACTCTTCTTCATAGAGATAACTGCATGACAAAGTTTCGTCATAAATTGGAAGAGCACAAATAACAACATCTAAAAGACCGCTCTTTAATTTCTGAATCAGATCCGTTGTGTAGCCCTCATTGATGATAAACGGCATCTGAGGAGTTCTTTCAATGGATCTTTTAATGAGTTCGGGAAGAAGATATGGGCTGACGGTGTAGATAACGCCCATGCGGATTGGGCCGTTTAAAGGATCGCTTTCTTCCAATGGAATCTGACGGATCTTCTTGGCTTCATCCAAAACAACCTTAGCTTGTTCAATTATTCTTTGACCAATAGGCGTCAGAGAAATTTCAGTGTTTTTTCTCTCGAAAATTTGAACGCCAAGGTCTTGTTCCAGTTTCTTAATAGCAACCGAAAGAGAAGGCTGTGAAATCTGGCATTTCTCGGCCGCTTTGCCGAAGTGCCGAAGCTGAGCAACAGCAATGGCATATTTCAACTCATTTAAGGTCAATTATTTCTCCTTACTCATGCTTCTAAATATTTTTCTTTACTTTCAAACCATCGGGAGGCATGAGTTTCAGCTCTTGCATCATTGGTCGAAATCCATTTTTTTGCAAGTTCTTTTGCTTTATCGACTAATTCGGAATCTTGGTCGAAGTTAGCAAATCTTAGAAGAGGGACGCCGGATTGTCTAGAACCAAGGAACTCACCTGGTCCGCGAAGTTCCAAGTCTTTTTTAGCGATGACAAAGCCATCTGTAGTTTCACGGAAGATCTTTAACCGCTGTTTTCCTTCCTGAGAAAGTTTATCTCCGAAAAGTGCTATGCAGTAACTGGCTTTGCTTCCTCGGCCAACTCGGCCTCTGAGCTGGTGCAATTGAGAAAGCCCGAATCTTTCGCTGTGTTCAATGACCATGATGGTTGCATTTGGAACATCGACACCAACTTCAATGACCGTTGTTGAAACTAACAGAGAAGTTTCTCCGGATTTGAACCGCTCCATAATCTCATTCTTTTCCTCTGAGGTCATTTTGCCATGCAGTAGTTCAACCTTAAATTCCGGAAGAGACTGTTTTAGTTCTTCAAAAGAAATTGTTGCTGCCGTGAGATCAAGCTTCTCGCTTTCTTCAATTAAGGGACAAACCCAATAAGCTTGTCTCCCATTTCTTAATTCTTGACGGACACTTTCAATAATTTCTTGTTTTCTTTCTAATTTGAATGTCTTGGTATTAATAGGCGTCCGACCCGGGGGAAGCTCATCAATTACCGAAATATCGATGTCCGAAAGATAGCTCATGGCCAATGTTCGAGGGATTGGAGTGGCCGACAGCATGAGAAGATGAGGCATTAATCCCGATGCTCCTAGAGCCCTTAGGGCCAGCCGTTGTTCAACTCCAAATCTGTGCTGTTCATCAACAATGGCTAAACCAAGATTTTTATACTGAACTGCGTCCTGTATCAACGCATGAGTACCAACAACAATGTCTGCGTCAGACGCAATCCTTTCTAAAGCTTCTCTTTTTTCTTTTGCCTTGAGTTTTCCTGTCAGCCAAACCACTTTAACGTCGAATGGTTTCAGCCACTCTAATATTTTTTTGAAATGCTGTTCAGCCAAGATTTCTGTCGGTGCCATCAGAGCAGCTTGATATCCGTTATCGATGGTTAGGGCTGCGCTCATGGCTGCGATAATTGTTTTACCGCTTCCTACATCTCCTTGAACAAGGCGGTTCATAGGAATAGGACCCTTCATTGACTTAACGATTTCTCTCCAAACCTTTACTTGGGCTTTGGTGAGCTTAAATGGCAATGAACGGTAAAGTTTTCCGGTCAATGATCCTTCTTTGTCTTCCGGCGGGAGAATTTGTGGTGCTTTAAGAGCTTCTCTTCTTTTGCGGGAAAGGGTGAGCATAATTTGTTGAGCCAGTAGCTCATCAAATTTCAATCTCTCCCAACCGGGAGAAGTTTTCATTTGAAGTTCTTCTAAATTTGCATCCGGTGAAGGATAGTGAATGGACTCAATGGCTTTACGCAGAGGCGGAAGATTTAATTCGCTCAGTTCTTCTGCATTTAAAAGATCAACAATATCTACGTTTAAAAGTGCTGTTTGAATTCTCTTTCTCAGCCACGGCTGTGTGATTCCTTCTCCGGCCGGGTACACAGGCGTTAAGGATTTATCCAACTCTCGAGAGGGACGGGATATTTTAGATTTCGGATGGATTATTTCTAAGCCGTCTCCTTTCCAGGCACTTTTTACTTTTCCGAAAAGAAGGACTTTATTTCCCGGTTTGAATGTATCTTTGACGGAAGGAAAATATTTAAAAAATTTAACTTGAATAGAGCCGGTCTCGTCTTCAACGACAGCTTCAAATCTTTTAGCGAAGACTTGTTCGTGAGAATCCGTGACCACACCTTCGATCAACACTGTTTGCTCAGGTTGTGCATCTGCAATAGAAGTGATTTGGGTTTTGTCTTCATAGCGTAGAGGCAAATGAAGAACAAAATCCCATTCACGAGTTAAACCTATTTTCTCCAGACGTTCTTTTATAGGAGTGCGTTTTTTTCTAATAGGTTTTTCTATTTTTTCAGGTTGGGAAGCTGGTGAAGATGTGAGCACTTCAAAAATCTCTCTTTTTAGTGCTCACATTGTAGTGGAAGTCTGATTTTTACGGTAATGGGGTTCAACCAAAGTTGGACATACTTAGGGTCAGCGAGAATCCATTTCCCGGATGGAAAGACTCAGTGATTTGCAACAGTTTGTTGTCGCTAGATTTGTAATGCTTCAAAATCCTAAGAGAGGGCAAACCCGGTGTGACAAGCAAATGTTTAGCAGCTTCATCCGGCAAAGCAACCGCTGTCACTTTTTGTGTCATTTGAGAACATCTTTCCCTATATTCTTTTTCAATGAGTTCACTTAAAAGAGGAAGGGGCTGAGGTTCGGCTATCTGAGGAAGGCGGCTATAAGCAGCATTTACATATACAGTGGTCCAGACAATGGGACGATCTTCATTTTCCGGATCAGTTAAAACATTGGAAAATCTCAATAGTTTGAGCTGCTCTTCACACTCCAGCTGTAAGGCCAGGGTTCTATCTACGATGCATTCAGTTGTAAGGTGCACAATTCGCTTATGCGTTTCCGATACAGGGGGAAAATGTGTGAGAGAAGATAAGGGCTTGCTCCCGAGGGAAATGACCTTTGAGCCTAATCGAGGCCATCGCTTAATGTATCCTAACCTGGTAAGATTATCCAGAGCCATTCTTACCGTATATCGGCTGACATTATATTTAGCGCAGAGTTCCATTTCCGTTGGCAAGTAGGAATTTAACGGGAAAGTACCGTCGGAAATCTCAGCAGTAAGATCATCAGCCAGTTTTACCCAACGAGCATTTTTCATATAATCGTCTTCAGGTTTGATTGTAATAAATTTTTGTGATCACAATTTAATGGTATTCCAGATACCCTGTTTTCGCAATTAAGAAAACCCAATACACATGGTTAATTTGAGAGATTTCTTAATCTTTTTATTCGTTACATATATCTATTAATTAAAATATTTTCTTTTAAGTTATATAGAAAATATTTTAGAAAATAACCTCCCGAAAAAAATAAATACCCACCTAAAATTTCCCCACCTAATAGTCGTGGGGTGAGAGCCATTGTTTTAGCGGGGGAATAAATATAATTTTTTTAGGGGGAAAACTTTTGGATAATCTAAAAATAACCCGGGGGAAATTGTAGAGACAAATAATTTGATAGTTGTAAAAATGATACAAATATATACCGCTTTCAAGTTATATATTTTTTTGGTGAAAATGCTTAGGAAAAGAAGTATGTTTTTTTGCGGTTTAGCCTCTCTCTTTCATTAATATGTCGGAAAAGGAGGAATTTGGATGACTCTCGGTCGATTAACCCGTACTGCTTTACCTTTTGTTCTAACAGCACTAAGTCTTTCTGCGGCTGCACAACAAGCCGAAACGACTCCGGCATCTGTTCCGGAACATGAAATTAAAGAAAACGTTGTGGCAGCACCAAAGGAAGATTCTCCATTTTCCCAGGTTTCTCCGGAAGAAAAGACTGCTGTTGAGCTTCGATCTTCGACTGAAGGGGCCGGCTCATCCGTAGAGAAAGCCGGGCCTCAAGAAGAGAAGGGACACGAGTTATCCGAAGCAGACCATTCTCATGATGAAAGCGTAAAGAGCACAATAGTCCAAATCTCCGAAGAAGATCAAAAGAAAATCAATGACCTAATTAGACAAGCTGAAGTGTATTTATACGGTGACGGCGTCCAGGTAGATCTGCAAAAAGCCGCTGAGTTATACAATGCGGCAGGAGATTTAGGCAGTCCTAAGGCAAAGCTTCGATTGTCTACTATGTATCGACAAGGCCAAGGTGTTCAAAAAGATCTTAACCATGCTTTTGAGTTGGTGATGGAAGCAGCCAATCAAGACTTTGCTCCGGCCCAATCGGCTCTGAGCAGCTATTTCAGAACCGGCATAGGAGTCAATAAAGATATTGAACAAGCTGATTATTGGCTAGAGAAAGCTGCCGAAAACGGCCATACACGCTCAAAGGTTCTTTTTTCTTCAATTCTTGAAAGAGACGTCTCCAATCCTGCTTCTTTAGAAAAAGCTAAACGTTTTACTGAAGAAGTCAAGAATGAAGCTTCTCCCCAGGAAATTTATTCCATTGGTTATTCTTACGCCAATGGCTTCGGGTTGCCTAAAGATTTGAAGAAAGCCATGGAATGGGCAAAGCTCGGAGTGGATAAAGGAGAGGTTAATTCTATTTATCTTTTGGGAGATTGCTACTGGCGAGAAAAAAATATTGCTGAAGCATCCGTCTGGTTTGAGAAGGCTGCCGAAAAAGGTTTGAGAGCCGCTCAGCTTCAGACCGGAAGACTTTATCGCGATGGAGCACCCGGAGTCCAAAAGAATTTAGGGAAGGCTGTTAAGTGGTTGGAGATTGCTTATCCGTCCTGTGATAAGAATGACGTTTTTAGTCTTGTCGTAATGAGGGCAACGGGGCCAAAGGCAGTTAGAAATCTGGCTAAGGGGCAAGAGTGGTTAGACCGGTATATTCCTGAAGCGACAGTTGAAGAATTAAATGAGCAGGGAGAAAAGTTTTGGAACGGGGACGGCGTTCGCAGAAACTTTAATTTAGGAGGCGCACTGTGTTTAGCTGCCCTGAAGAAGGGAGACAGAGGCAATCTTTGCGGTTTTGCTGAAAAATTGGGAACCAAAAATTGGGGGAAAGCTGATTTTGTTACTTCGTACTCATTGTTGAATCAGTGCGTAATCGACCATCCTGAGAACGAGCAACTGAGAAAGGCCTTTGAAACATTACAAGAGAGGATGTCGGCAAAACAAGTTGAAGATGCTCAAGAGCTAGATCCAACGGATGCATTGAACGACTATTTAGCAAAAAATAATCCTCAGCTAAATTAAATTTTTAAGAAAATTTGAAAAATTAAAAAAAATCGTTTACATTTAGAAAACTTGTGGGACAGTAGCTCAGTTGGGAGAGCGCAGCGTTCGCAATGCTGAGGTCGAGGGTTCGATCCCCTTCTGTTCCACCAGTTCTCCTTAACCTACAGACAATATTCGACCGCCAAAAACTTCTTAAGCAACTGAATACCAAAAGATATAAGGAATGGTGCTTGTTTTCGAAGTGGACGCAAGAAGGCGTTAGAGCCCGGTAACTATCTAATCGACTTGTACAATTACGGAAATTTTTCGGATCAATTGTACAAGTAACTATGGCGAAGCTAGAACGGCGGACGTTTTCAAACTTTCAAATGGTCTTTACGCATTAGGGGACTGTCTTGCTGTGCTTCCAATGAAGAGTTTATTCGGACTGTTTTCACCGATGAGAGAGCTGCTAAACCATGCTCGACCGAAGAGAAAAACCGCAGGGAAGTTCATTAAAATTGGAAAAATTTTCAAATTAAGAAAGCCATGGTTCAAGATTACTTCTCACTTTACTCAAAAGATAAAAACTTTTTGCTTTTGAGAATCCACCACAAAGTTGATTTCTCAGATGAAATAGCCTGGAGCCATTGCTGGGATTTAGCTAAAGAAGATTGTTTTGATGAAATTACTGGAAAAATCTTTGCCTATCTCACCCAAGGTTTTGACTGCATAGATAGTTGGCAGGGCGACCAAGTCGGCTGGCACGAAAGTATTAAGCATCTTGGCTTTGAACCGGTTGTGTCAGAAATGGAGCTTCTGCCTGCTTTTATCGAGAATTCTGCCAATTCTTATGTTGTGAATTTGAAAAGCCGATTCCAAATCCATCAAAATCAGGTGTCCTCTCTGCAGATTCCAACCTATGTCGGATCACTTTACGATGCCTTATGCTCTAAAGGAATTCAATGCAAGAAACCGAGAGTGTCTAACGCGGTTTGCTATATTAGAGTTGACTCAGTTCTCACAGAGAATTGGGTTGATATCGTGAAGAATTTGGATCAATACTCGTTGGATTGAAAAGAAAAATGAGAAGAAAAGACAGAGAACTCTCCCAAGAAGAAGCGTTGGCAATCATTAAAGACACCAAAATGGCAGTCCTTTCTATGATTTCTCCTGAAGGACTTCCTTACGCCACTCCAATCTCTCCGGCTTACATAGACGGGAAAATTTACTTTCACAGCTCTAGTTCGGAAGACGGCGTCAAAAAAACTTCTCTTATTAATAATGGCAACGTCATACTCACATACATTGGATACAACGAAAATGATTTGGAATATCTTCCGCAATTATCTGTTAATTATGTATCGGCTGTGGTGAAAGGAAGGGCCTCGCTGGTAACGGATGAAGATAAAAAGAAGACTTTGACAGGGAAGCTTTCTGAAACTCAATTTCCGATGGCAGAGAAAAAGAGCATTGAAGAAGTTTACGACGCCGCCCACAAATTCATAGATTTGTGGGAAATTGAGATTTCTGAAATTACCGGAAAAGGTAGAAATAAACACCTCTACTTCAAATAAAAGCTAACGGGCCGAATGGCCCGTAGCTTCATTACTTGATATCAGGAATTGAATTATCCTTTTGAAGTTTTAAAACCGTTTTTCTGACGACTCCGCAGGGGAACCAGTCTTCTTTGGCTTTACGAAGGCCGGGAACACCTAAGTCTTCCTCACGGTTTAGTACCTTATATTTCTCAGGAAGCATTTTTGCTAAAGCGACTGCCAATGCTGGATATGCCCCTACAATGTTGCGGTCTGCTTTTTCGATGTGAACGGCAAAGATATCTTCATAAACGCCTGAACCGTATGTAAATCCAAAGACGCTATCTCCTTCTTTCAAAATACCGCCGATGAGTTCGAAATCATCCCAGTGCTCAAAAGCTAGATTGATGGCATCTCTTTCTGCAATCAAGCCCTCGTCCATATCTCCTCTGCTTTCGTACCACTTCTCCAAGAAAGCTCTTGCCATAGGAATCGTTGACGGATTTAAGGGAATGAATTCAGCATTCGGATAGGCTTTATTAAAACGTTTGTTGAAGTTCCTTTTCCCGTTGAGCTGTCTGCCCTCTAAGGTCAGGAAACGCTCCTTAGCGTAAAGGTAATCCCACCAAGAATTCGAGGAAACGGTAATAAAGTTGCGGTAACGGAAAAGCCTTTGTACATGCTCTGTCATTTCCGTAAAGCGGCCGAAAAGAAGAAGAGGCTCTTTGCAGTTTTTACACTGGCATTCTAACTGCGGCAGTATGTTTGCGATCTTTGGACTGTTCCAGGGGACAACATAAGCAGCAGGACATTCAGGATAAGGCTGCCAATTTAAAACGATTTCGCCTTCAACTTCGGCGTATTGAATCTTGTATTCGGCGCTTCTTCCGATAATGGAGACCAGTGCCAAGTTACAGTCTCCGTCCTGTAAAGAGCCGATATGCTCTTTAAGCAAAGGAAGAGTTTCTAGAGTTACAGGTTTTAGTTCTATGCTCATCTTCTTTAGATGTAACTAAGGTAGTTTCATCTTAATTATTTTGTACACATTGGATTTTAAAGCAAAGGTCTTTGTGAGAGGATGAAGATGCTTAACCTGAGGAATGGAAAAAGTGCACAGTTTCCAGTACCGCTCTTATATAATGTGCGGGTAACTTTTGGAGATGACCAATGGAAAACGTATTAAATGTTACTGAAGCAAATTACGAAGAAACCGTTGTAAAGTGCCCTAAGAAAGTTCTTTTGGCTATTGGTGCACCATGGTGTGTAGATTGCCAAAGAATCCAGCCGATGTTTATGCAATTCGCAACAGAATATGCAGATCGCTTGCAGTTTGCTTATTGCGACTTCGACAAAGAAAGCGGATTAAATGCAAAATTCCGTGTTCGCCATATTCCGACTTTGTTAGTTCTGAAGAATGGGGAAGTATTAGACACATTAGTTGAGCCGAAGAATCCGGAACTTTTCAAAGCTTTTGTTGAAAAAGCACTTACTCTCTAATTTTCTGTTGGAGGCTCAAAACTATCCTTATGGGCTTTTGAGCCTCTTTCTTCTAGCTTCTTCAATCTTTTCTTGGTTTACATGCCGCCAGGCTCTGATGAAACAGAGTAAAAACATTAAAGCGGTTTGTGCCAGCCAAACCTAGCCTCCGGCAAGACATCACAGTTTTCATAGATAGCATCTACGGCGTCTTCATACTGTTGAACGTCTTTGGCTTTAAAAAGCTTTTTCGCAAGCCTATCCTCAGTTGAAAGCAGGTTAAGCTGGAAAAACCAATATTCCTTCATGCGCATAACGGCATTCTTCGCACTTCCAAAAGCTTCCGAGTAGC
Organism: Turicimonas sp. TL08; assembly: GCF_054660695.1. Lineage (NCBI taxonomy): Bacteria > Pseudomonadati > Pseudomonadota > Betaproteobacteria > Burkholderiales > Sutterellaceae > Turicimonas > Turicimonas sp. TL08. The sequence continues at coordinate 36,771 of NZ_BAAGDP010000004.1, read as the reverse complement.
CGATAAAAAGTTTTTCACTGAAATCTCGGAGTTCGGCTTTAGAGGCTGCAGAGCCACCGTTAAATTTTCTGAAAAGAGCAGGGTCGGCAACCAATCCTCGGCCAACCATCACCATAGAAAGCGTCGGAAACCTGCCCAACGTTTCATGAATATCCTTCGTGGAAACAATATCGCCGTTATAGCCGACAGGAAAAGAAAACTTGTTGAAATTCGCTTCAAAGACTTCTTTCCTGCAGTCGCCCTTATATTGATCCGTTTTTAAACGCGGATGAATGATGAGTTTGGCTAATGGATATTGGCTGTAAAGGTTAGCTAAATCTTCAAACTCTTCCGGATTGCTCCATCCAAGCCTTGTTTTTATCGAAATTTTGATTTGATGTTCTTGAGAAAAAATGCCGTCAAGTAAGGGTCTGAGAACATCAAAATTTCTTAACAGTCCCGATCCTTTGCATTTAGCCACAACGGTTCCCGCAGGACATCCGAGATTTAAATTAACTTCTGAATATCCCAGATCGTATAAAGCTTTTGCAGCCCATTCAAAATCTTGAGGCTTGTTGGTCAAGAGCTGAGGAATAACATTCAGTCCGGAATTGAGTGCCGGATTGAGTTCTCTCATTTGTCTTTCTGTAAATTTTGGCTCAGAAGTGGGCGTGACAAAAGGAATATAGTAACTGTCGGCAGGTCCAAAGATTTCAGAATGGACTTTTCTAAAAACTCTAGTAGTCAGCCCCTCCATTGGGGCGACAGATAATTCAACGGACATTTGGCAGCTAAAGGATAGATCTAAACAATCCCGCAAATTTAACAGACAAAGCTTATTTACGGAGCGGCATGGGAAATAGAAATATCCACGTTTGGTTTATCTTGAAGAGTTAGATCAGATAAAGTCACGCTAGCATTTCCTGCCTGAAATACTTTAGAGGGCCGATCAAACATCGGAAGTTTTTTCTCAGTTGGCTGTCCGTATAAACCGTTTAAAATCTTTGAATAAGTGGCATTGTTTGTCTCGGATGCGTCTTCCGGCGTAATCCGAATGGACTTAAATTTTGATTTGTTCTTATCGTCGACTTCAAAGTAAAAATGTAGTCTTCCGCAGCTGTTCTTCAATTTGGTCCGGAGTGTCTGCCATTGAGGATCTGTAGTGTCGGCTCTTAAGCATCCATACTCCGCACCGAATTTATCAACATCGGTAAAAGAGCCTTTGCCATTCGGAAATGCTTTGATAAGAGCGGCAATCTCTTCAGAAACATTGTTTGTAAGATTTTTTGGGTTCTCTCCCGGAGTTTGAAGAATCACTTCAACCTTTAAAAATTCAGCATAGGTAGACCAAGTCATAAAGGCGATTTTGTCCTTGTTCTGGAATCGCTGCTGATTGGTAAAAAGCTGTTTGCTTTCAGAGCGTGCACCTAAACCTAAACTTTTTTTGATTTCGTTTTCAACTTCGGTTCTAACTTTGTCAAAGGCTTCACGGCTTTTGAAATCCCATTCCAGCGTAAAGCTGTCCGCGGTTTTATTAGGGCCGAGTAAGGTGACGATAGGGGGTGTAAGTTCAATCGGTGATTTAAACGTTGGACTAAAAACTAGATACTCTCCGGCAAACAATTGTTTAAGCTTTGCTCCATCGGCTGAAAATAACTGATCTAGGTCTTTTAGCGTTGATTTTCCAAGTTCGACCTTGGTTAAAAAGAACTTCAAAACATTACTTGGCGTTGCGTCCTCTACGGTTATTGGCTTCGGCTGTTCAGTAGTTTTATTTTCTGCTGAATTTACGGGGGCAGCCGGTGCAGCTCCTGCTGCCTGTAATTGAGTACAAAACAGTCCTGCAAGAAAAATGGAAAGTATTGTTTTTTTCACTTGGTTTTCACCTTTAAAAATCAACTGCCTTGGCACAATTTGGAAGGGTATGTAATTTTAGAAAGAAAAAATTTTTTCTTGATTAATTTTGGGCAATCGAACGTCTGCAACATATTAAATTTGAGAGATCCCTTAGAAAGTCAAAGCGTCAAGTCGGAAATGAAGCAGGAAAATCGAAAAGCTAAAAAGTTTTCAAAATGAGTAAAATTCGATTAAGAATTTTGGATGCAAAAAATGGCAGAAGAACAAGACGATTTAAAAATATCCGAAAACATAAGAGCTGAACTTAGGAGAGGTGCTTCTGATTTTATCGGAGAGGGCCGAGCATATTACGTTTACTTTATTTCTAAAGATAAATGCGTCGGTTCGGCAAAGATGACCGCCGAATTTGTCATTCCTGTACAAGTCTCCTCCAGAACCAAAAAAGAGGAAGCCAACTACCAAAGAATTCTGGCCGTTATGGAGGAAGATCTAAAATGCTTGGCAGGCCTTTTGGATGAATCGGGTGAAAATCGCGGAGAAATCGAGCAGGATGTTTCGGATCTTTGGATTATCAAGAAGAGAGGCCGGCCTCTTGTAGCATCTAAGCCTTTAGCAAGAACTACTATTCTTTTAACGGAAGAAGATAAAGAAAAATTAAAAGAACTTGGTGGTTCGGCGTGGATAAGAGATCAAATTCGCAAGGCTTATAACGAATCAAAAGCATCAGAAGAATAACTTACAGGCACAATTGGTCTTATAAAAATGGAAGAATTAAACGAGTTGTTTTATCGGGACCCTTACTGCCAAGAATTTGAAGCAGAGGTCCTTTCTTGTACTCTTGGTAAAAAGGGTTTTGATGTAGTCCTAAGCGATACGGCTTTCTATCCGGAAGGAGGTGGCCAACCCTCCGATCTAGGAACTTTAGGCGATGCCAAAGTCTTATTCGTAAAAAGGCAAAATGGACAAGTCGTCCATCAGACGGACAAAGAGCTGAAAGTCGGAGAAATAGTCAAGGGAAAAATTGACTGGGCACGCAGATATGACAACATGCAGAATCACTCGTGCGAACATATTTTTTCAGGCTTAGTCAATAGAAAATATGGTTTTAATAATGTCGGTTTCCATATGGGAGATGATGTTCTAACCGTTGATTTTGACGGTTATCTTACTCCTGAGCAGTTGGCCGAAATGGAAGAATTGACCAATGCGGCTTTCAGAAAAGGACAAAACATTCATATCTTTTTCCCAAGTGAAGAGGAACTCAAAGCGTTGGATTTCAGAAGTAAGAAAGAACTCAAGGGAAGGGTCCGAATTGTTGAATTCCCGGAGGCTGATATCTGTGCCTGCTGTGGTACTCACGTAAAAAATACAGCGGAAATTGGTTCTTTTAAAATACTTTCTTCCTTTAAGCATAGAGGAGGGACAAGGGTTGAATTCGCCGCCGGTAAACGCCTGATCAACTACATCAATATGCTCTTAAGAGAAAGCGCATCCTGTGTAGAACAGTTATCAGCTAAACCTCAAGAAATCTCCAGTGCTTTAAAACAGCTGTATTCAGAAAAGAATCAGCTGACAGAAAAACTTTCGAAGAAATCGGAAAGGATTATGAATTTGATTTCTGATTCTCTTCCTTCTGAAGGAAAGTTATTGTTCGTTTCAGAAGCGGAATTAACTCCTTTTGAGATAAAGATCTTCTGCAATCGTTTGTCCGAGAAAAAGAATTTCGAATCCATTCTTGTTCTATCAGAACAGGCGGAGAAAAAACTCTTTAATTACATTCTTTTCTCTAAAGAACCGAATTTGGTGACTCTATCGAGAGAGTTAAATAAAGAACTGAATGGCCGAGGCGGGGGCAAGCCTCCTTTTGTTCAAGGTTCCTTTGCTGCTACTGAAGAGATAATTAAAAAAGCTGTTGAAGCAAAATTAGGATGACTTCTGGACAAGACTAAAAAGAAAAAGCACTGCCGGAAAAATTCGCAGTGCTTTTTTTGTCTGGAAGCGGATTATTTCGACGGCTTCCAAGTTAAAAGCCTTAAACCATTGGAGACAACAATCAAACACGTACCTGTGTCAGCAAATACTGCCATCCACATCGTTGCCATTCCTAAGAAGGTCAGAGCAAAGAAAATGGCTTTAATGGATAAAGCAATAATGATGTTCTGACAAAGAATTTTGAAAGTTTCCTTGGACAGTTCAATGAAAGCGGGAAGCTTTCTCAAGTCATCGTCCATTAACGCGACATCGGCAGTTTCAATTGCTGTATCTGTTCCGGCTGCACCCATGGCAAAACCGATATCGGCACGAGCAAGTGCAGGGGCGTCATTAATACCGTCACCGACCATCCCTGTGACGTCTTTCTTAGCGTAGCGGTCAACAAGATGTTGTTTCTCTTCTGGAAGAAGATTCCCCTTAGCCATTTGAATGCCAACTTCCTTACCGATTCTTTCAGCGGTTTTAGAGTTGTCTCCGCTTAAAAGGACGGTCTTTAAACCGAAAGAGTTGAGTTTTTCGATTGCTTCTTTGGAGTGAGATTTAATCGAATCTGCGACCCCGAAACAAGCCAGCACCTTTTTGGAACTGGCTAGAACCAACGGAGAGAAACCTTTTTCAGCTAACGCAGAGAATTTATCTCGGATGGTTTGGCTTTGGAGCAGATACCGATCTAAACCTTTTAAATTGCCCAAATAATATTCGGTCCCTTCAATTGTTCCCAATACACCTTGTCCTGGAAGGGCGGTAAAGTCACTAACCTCGGCAAGTTTAGAACCATGAAGTCCGTGAGCCGCGGCATGGTCGGAGACAGCTTTACTTACCGGGTGAGAATTCCTTTCTGCTAAAGCCGCAGCTAGAGCTAATACGGCATTCGGATCCTCGTCTGTCAGCATCTCAACTTCTTGAACCTGAGGCTTGCCTTCAGTAATAGTGCCGGTCTTGTCGAAAGCAATAAGCTGAAGTTTTCTTCCTTTTTCCAAATAGATTCCGCCTTTAACTAATATTCCGCGCTTTGCTGCGTTAGCCAAGCCGGTGACGATAGTTACAGGAGTAGAAATTACCAAGGCGCACGGACATGCAATAACCAGCAAGGTAAGGGCCTTGTAAATCCAGCCGTACCAATCTCCATCGAGTACGAGGGGAGGAATAACGGCTGTGGCTAAAGCAATTAAGAAAACCAGAGGGGTATAGACTTTAGCGAAGCTATCAACAAATCTTTGGGTGGGTGCACGAGAACTTTGAGCTGATTCAATGGCGCTGATAATTCTCGCAGGCATTGAGTTCTGAGCTGTTGATGTTGCTTCGTAAATAAGCTCTGAATTTTCATTCAAAGAGCCCGCAAAAACAGCATCGCCGGGTTTCTTATCTACCGGAAGACTTTCTCCGGTAATTGCACTTTGATTCAACGAAGAATTACCTGAAATGACTTTGCCGTCGACAGCTAGTCTTTCTCCGGGCTCAACTCGAACGGTGTCGCCGACACGGACATCATCGGCTACTATTTCTTCCCATTTACCGTCTTTTTGTACCGTAGCTTTTTGAGGAGTCATGGAAAGAAGGGAGCGGATGGCGCCTCGTGCCTTATCTAAAGAAAGCTGCTCAATAGCTTCGGAAATTTCAAAAAGAACCATGACCATAGCAGCTTCGGCCCAGGAACCGATTAATACGGCTCCGGTTACGGCTACGGCCATAAGGGCATTCATGTTAAAGTTGAGGTTCTTAATGGCAATAAAGCCTTTTTTATAAGTTCCTATACCGACAAAAAGGATGGCTGCAACGGCCAAGGCCATTGAAATGTATTCATTTAAATTCAACAGCTCGCATGCTTCCGAACCAAGAGCAAGAATCAAGCAGAAAATATATCTCCACCAATTGATTTTGGTCGGTTTAAATTCCGAGAGACTGGTTTTCTGACCTTCAATCACTTCAGGATCGTATTCGAGAGATTTAATCGCGGCTAGGATGACCGGCAGCTGTCCCGGCAAATAAGACACGGTAAGAATACGGTTCATCAAGTTAAATTGGAGGCCGCTAACACCTTCGATGCCATTCAGTTTCTTGCGGATGAGACCTTCTTCGGTCGGACAATCCATTTGAGGGATTCTGATCTGGGAAGTTTGCTTTTTGTTATCAACAACACGCTTGAGTTTCAGATTATTTTTTGCGAAGGCTTCCTCAATCGCCGGGAGGGATTCCGGAGTATGAATAATTCGCAGCCCTTCCGGGGTTAGATTAACATCATGAACCCCAGCTAATGAACCGAGAGTTGCAAAAAGCAGTTTATATTGAGTCGGCTTAACCTCTGAGACATTCCAGTCCGTATCCATGCTGTTTTCGACGTGGGAATGGTCGTGACCGCAGCAGCAATGCTTGTCATGAGAATGATCGTGTTCTGCACAGCAAGTGTGGCTCTCGTGATGCTCATGTTTTTCATCATGATGTCCGCATCCGCATCCCGCATGTTCATGTGAATGACATTCATGATGTCCATGATGGTTATGGCCTGAGCAACACTCATGATGTTCGTGCGAATGAGACCCGCAGCAATGAGTGGCATGATCGTGAGAACAGCATTCAGTTTCAGATTTTGAAGAGCTGCTTGTTTCCGGGTTTTCGTGATGATGACCGCAGCAGCAATGTTCTTGAGAATGCGGGTGAACAGAATTTGCTTTTAGGGCATCTTCTAAGCAACGACAAGGCTGCCCGGGATATTTCCCGCAGTTGCACATTTTAGTTTCAGAGCTCTCTTTAGTATTCTCGGGAGAGTCCTGCAAAACAGCTTTTTGTGGGTGTGGCTGAAGACTTCCGTTTTCGGGCGTTTGTTTTATATCATCCTTCATCGTTATTTCCCAATATCTTGTTTATGGGATAATTTAAAATCCTATAGTTACTTTAGAGTCAAGTTAATTTAGGGTAAGTTCTGATGAAGATAGGTGAATTAGCAAAAATAACAGGTTGTCAGGTTGGGACCATTCGTTTTTACGAGACTTCTGGCCTTCTTCCCGTTGCCCCAAGAACACATGGAAACTACAGGGTTTACGGAGAAGAACACAAGAAAGCGCTGCAGTTTATCCTTCATTGCCGTGCGTTGGATTTATCGATTGATGAAGTAAAAGAATTAATCAATCTCAAGAGCGCCCAGGCTAGTGATGCCCGTAAAGCTCATTCAATCATTGAAAATCACATTCTCGAAATTAATAAAAAGATTACTCAGCTCGAATCATTAAAGTCAGAACTTGAATTTTTAGCTCATAAATGCGGGCACGATCACCGGGAAGAGAAGGGCGAAACTTGCTGTCTTATTGAAGCCTTGCATCAGTAAAAAACGAGATATTTCGAGACCGAAACGAGTTCTCAGAAAGATAAAAAATAGAATTCAAGCAATGAGTAATTTCTGAGTTTTGATTATTTAAACTTATAATTTGTTTTCATTTCATGAAAATGTTTTTCGCAAAAAGATTATGATGTAAGAATTATTGTAGTTGCTTCATAATTTTGCGTTTTTTCAGTATCTTTATGCCTTATAAATTACCTATAATTAGGTAAATTACAAAGTTATAGAAAAAGAAAAATATATCTTTAAATAAAACAAAACAAGGGAAAAATGACGAATTCTAGTCATAAGCGAGCTGCAAAATCCGGATGGGGAGGAAAAAGAGCCGGAGCAGGACGAAAACCAGGTCCCGACGCTTCCGTCAGCAAGGTCACAACTGTAGTTCTTACCGAAGATCTCATTGCAAAACTTCGTGAGCTCGGAGGTTCGAAATGGGTTCGTGAGCAAATACAGAAGAGCGGAACTGAAAAAAACTTCCAATCCAGATTCTCAGCCGTCTTTTTCAGAAAATACCTCATTGGATTTAAATAGATTATTAATCCATGATCCTCTCTCTTCTTTAATTTGTTCCGCACCGGACGATAGTGCTTTTTCTTCCGGCATCAAGCACGGGGACATGTTAATAGTTAACTCAAAAGTTCCTCCGAAAGAAAGCAATGTTGTTCTTGTTCGACACAATTCTTCTTACTCTTTGAGAAGATTTAGAACGGAAGGTAATGCCGCCACTCTCTCTATGGATACTCCGACTGGAGAAGTCGTGTGTTCCTTAGCCGACAGCGAATGCTGCATTTTGGGTGTAATCCAATACGTTATAAAAAGTTTGCCGTAGAGGATTTTTCTGAGGCGGTCTAAAAATTCGTGAAATAATTATTATTTTTACGGATTTACGCGTTCTATTGCGTAAATTTCCTGCCAAATAGGAGGGAGAATTGCAGGAAGAATTTTTTTCTTTGCCGCCGGCCCAGTCTGAGATTGAGGTCATCAAACTTCCGTCTTGGAAGAAAAAGTCGGACTTTGTTGCGGAAGAAGTTCCTGTCGCATTGGTTTATAACGGCCTTTCTCATGTTGTAATGATGTGCTCACCGCAGCATCTTAAAGAGTTTGCTGTCGGGTTTTCTATTTCTGAGGGAATTGTTCCGGATTATTCTCATATCTTTGATATAGAGATTAAGCCAGGCTGTCACAATGGACTCGTTGTGGAAATGGAAATATCTCCTCGCTGTTTCTGGAATCTCAAAGATCAGAGAAGGAGCATGGCAGGCCGCACTGGTTGCGGAATCTGCGGTACGGAAAATTTAGATAAGGTCTATAAAGAAGTTTCCCGTCTTCCTAACACCTATACTTTTGACTTGAAGCATTATCACTTCGGCCTCCAAAAGATCAGAGAGGTTCAGCAAATCGGTAATATCACTGGAAGTATGCATGCTGTTGCGGCTTTGGACAGCGAGGGCAATTTTTTAGGTGGAATTGAAGACATAGGCCGTCACGTTGCCCTCGATAAAGTCTTGGGCTTAAAAGCGATGAATAACTGGAAGAAAGAGGTCCTATTCTTGAGCTCTCGAGCTTCTTTCGAAATGGTTCAAAAAGCCGCTGTTTCCGGTATCGAAATCGTCTTTGCTATTTCAGCTCCGACCAATACTGCTATTGAACTGGCGAGAAAGGCAAATATAACGTTAGCCGCATTTTGCAGAGAAAACTCGGCTAACGTTTATACTGCTCCTGAGAGACTTCTCGGATCTTTCTAATTCGGATCTTTTTCCTCAACGCTCAGAAGAAGCCTCGTCTTTATTTTTGCCTTCTTCAACTTCTTCAGTGACATGATGAACAAGGAGCAAGGGCAGGTGGCAGGCAGAGCCGATTCTCATCGCAGTCGACCCCATCATCATGGAAGTAAATGCTCCTCGCCCATGAGTGCCTAATATCAACAGCGATAAGTTGTTCTCTACGGCATATTTGGCGATTTCTTCTGAGGGATCTCCTTTTAGGAGGACTACTTTAGCCTCAATATCTTTGCTTCTTAACTCCTCATAAATTGGCTCAACTTTTTCATCAAAAGGTATCCTTTGTTCTCTTTCGAACTCTTCCTTTGTCATGGCTGGAGCACCGAATGCTGAGACTTCAGGAATAATCAGTCCGCTATGAGGCGTAATGACATTGATGAGATAAAAGATGGGATCTTTGCCGAATAACTGCATATGCTGCTGTGCATATTTAATTGCGGCATTGCTGTATTCAGAACCGTCAATGCAAATTCCCACACGCATTCTGTCTTCAGCATACTGAGATTCCTTTCTTAACACCAGCATTGGAGCTTTGGTAGAGGCAAGCACGGAGGAAGTTTTAGACCCGAACAAAAGGCCTTTAACAGGTGTTCTCCCGTGCGAACCCATAATAATCAAGTCAGGCTTTATTTCCTTGGAGACCTTAACGATATTCTCAGTGGCACGTCCGAAGCACACCTTGGTCTTAACCTTGTAACCGGCTTCTTCAAGTTTCTTTTTAGCCGGTTTCAAGATAGCGCGGCTCTCAGCGTCTTGGAACTCTTCAACAACTCCGTCTTTGAGTTTGTTTTCAATAGATGAAGGTATTTTTTTCTGAACATTGACTAAGAAGACTGTATTAGTAAATTTTTTAATGTCTTCCAAATGAGAGAGGTAATTGATGGCTTTCTTACTGTAAACACTGCCGTCCAGAGGAAGAAGTATTTTCATAAATGTCCTTTGTAGTTCTTTTGACTTCATTCTAATTTTTTCTGATGACAGAATCATTACTTTTTGAGTATGCAGAGAAGCTAGCGTGTGTGAGTGACTGTTTTAGGAGGAGCTATAAAAATGGTAGGTGATTCCTAGAATAGTAGAAGTCCTTAGATTCTACGGTGCTTTGTGACTTCCTGTAACTAGCTATATTTCTGCATTCTTTTGCGTGCTTCGCTAACGTAATGATTTAATTGAAGAGGGGAGGAGGGAATATTCTGACTGTAAATTTTGTTTACTTGTCGTCTCAAAAACTAAGAGTTTTCCCCTTTTTTTAATTTTTTAAATAAGCATAGAATTCTCGGGAGTTCGAACAATATCGAACATAAAAATAAATAATCCTCGTTCTCTTGATTGTTGTGGGAGTTTAAATTGACAAGTCCGACACTCGTTAGATTAATTTCTTTGGTTGTATTGGTATTCATGGGTTTGACCATGTTTGCCACTTATTCTTTAGCAGTTCCGATGGTTTAACTCGTCATCGGCCGAAGCAAAAAACGAAATAATCCCGGATAGAAATAATCTCTTGCAGTTAACTTTATCTTTTGCATAAGGTTTTCACCTAGGAATTGGAAGAAAAGCTTACCTATTTAAGTTGTTCTCCTATATAGTTTCCACTTTCTTAATAATATGAACGGCTTGAGAAAATGGATATCACGGCTTTAAATGCTTTAATTCCTGTTTTCGACTTTGTAGGAATCGTTGCCTTCGCCTTATCCGGGGTTTTTGAAGGCATGAAAAGAAAAATTGACCCGGTAGGCGTCTTCATCGTGGCTTTCTCGACGGCTTTCGGAGGCGGAATGCTGCGTGACTTGATTATTGATAGACGACCGTTCTACTGGATCGACCACGAGGCTTATGTCCTTGCCACCTTCCTCATTGTTGCAGTTGCGCCTTGGATTAACAACTTTTTTGAAAAAAGAAAAAATGCTCAGGATTGGTACATTTTCGCTGACGCTATCGGTTTAGGCATCTTCTGTATTTCCGGGACTTCTCTTTCTCTAGCAGCCGACGTTCCTTGGCTTTCTTCCGTCATTATTGGTTGTATTACCGGCGTATTCGGCGGTCTCATGCGTGATGTATTCTTGAATAAGATGCCGGCTGTTGTTTCTGACCGCTCTCCCTATGCCTCTGTTGGCTTCGTAGGAGGATGGTTCTACATTATGCTTCTGGAACTCGGACTTTCCTTAGAATGGTCTCTTTGGATCGGTATGATTTTTATCGTCGGTTTAAGAATGTCCTGTGTGATTTTCAACTGGAAGATAAGATACTTGGAACCAAAATCTTATACAGATCACGACCGTTAATTTGAAATTCTTTCTTCAAAAACAACAAAGCAACCGTGACGGTTGCTTTGCTGTTTTTGAGTTGGCGCTAAATCGTTACGCCGTAAAGCTCTTTGAAAACCTTTCTTGTCACGGAATCTAAAAGCTTCACAAATTCGGCTTTTCTTTGATCCGCATCAATCTTTTGATTTCTGAAGTCTTTGAAATCAAAATTTTCTTCTTTCACGATCTTTTCCACAAGGGTCTTCCAAAAGGCAGGAGATTCGCTTTGTTCCCATTTGCCGCGGCCGCGTCCGAAATGTGCAACGGCTAAATAAAGCAATACAGTTTCTACCACGAAGCCTTCCATTGCGGATGGACTCCAGCTGATAAGATTTTCCTTCGTTCCTTTCTTTACGTTGTAAGCAGTAGCTGCTCCGACGCCTCCCAAAGCACCGGCAATGGCACCGCCAATGGTTCCGGCACCTAAAGTTAAACCTCCCGTAGCGATATCTGCAGCTAGTCCGGTCACAGCACCGCCAGCCACAGCACCGAATAACGTTGCGGCTGTCGTATCGATTTTTTCTTCAGTGACCCAGTCAGTACGCATTCTTCTCAGAATTTCTCCCTTAACGCCTTTTCCTTCAAGGCCGTTAATGGAAATCAGCTTCTGTGTTAAGTTGCAAAGCCAATCTGCAGCTCTTGTAGAAAGCGCCACTTGAGCGTCCTGAATTTCGCCATGAAGATCTTTTTTGATGAAACCAAGAGTTCTGCCAATCGCTCTAAGTCTTTCAACCAAGGACTGTGCTGCAAGAATTTCTTTATCGTTGCTGAGTTTGACCAAATATCCGGCCATGGCATCCATAGAGCTGGAGTAAAGAGCCTGTTTTTGCCTTACCCAGGTGGCCTTCAAAGAAGTAAATGCCGCTTGCTGTTCGGGGGCCAGTGCTTTGCCCATTTCATCCCAAAGTTCATATTCTTGAGCCCAGCATCTTGCAAATGCATCCAGAGGAAGAACAGCAACAATGAATTTGTAATTGCTTAAAAAGTCTTTCCATAACTGAACTTCTTTGTTTTCTTCTTCCCGCGGAAGAATCTCTCCCATTTGGTTCAATAGGACGATGACCGGCTTATCAATCCAAGTAAGGATTTCCATTTCGGCCTTGACGTAAGGAACGGAGTCCGGGGATTCGCTGGCATTAACCAAATACAAGATTACGTTGGAAATGTCCTTGATATGTTTCAGCGCTTGTTGATTCAGCCAGAGAGTCCTGTCGGTTAAGCGATCCCAAACTTCACTGGTAAACCACCCGATAGGGTTGCTTCTTCCCGCAAGACGTTTAGCTAGGCGGACACTGTCTCCAAATCCCGGAGTATCCCAAAGAATCATTTCGCTGTCATCGGGGGCACGAAGCAAAACATAGTCTTCAGGTTCAGTTGTGACGTGTGAGCGATCCTCCACCTCTCCGATATCTCTTCCTAGAAGAGTTCTGGCCAGAGTTGTTTTACCGACGTTGGTGTGGCTCACTAAAGATAAATTGATTTTCTGGGGATCTTGTTTCATGTCTAGATCTAATGATGGTTAGATGTTTTATCAAATTCTTCCAAGATTTCTTTAACGTTTAAAGAATCCAAATTAGCAAAGGCATAGGGAACGGCTGTGGTGTCCAAGAATGTAGACCAATTCTTCTTTCTTTCTTCGATTCTTTTAGGCGTTCCGGAGAATCTTTCAATAAAGGCGTCTGAATTGATAAGGACTTTACAGGATGCCTCGTTTTTATTGCATAAATCTCGGATATCTTTGGCGAATTGAATATGTACTTCTTTTTCCGGAGTGGCAGCCATCGGGAAAACAATCCAAAGCTCTTCAGCTTTACCGTTTTCGATTGTTGGAAGAGGAGTATCTTCATGCGCTGTCGGCTCGAAAATAAACTTGTTCCCGGACTGATTAATCGCTAAAGAAAGATCCTCAATATTGTTCTTTTCTTCCGTTGTAAGGTCTTTTCCGAAAGGTAGTACTCTGATTGTCATTGATTGTCCATGCCACTGTCGAATAATGTTTTGATAATAAGGTGTTTGAAGATTAATAGGGAAGTTGTTTTTAATGAAATTTGCTCTCACCTTGTTATAAAGGAATAAGAACAAGCGAGGGATGATAACGATAATTGCCGTTGCGGTAATTAATCGAATCATCCAGTAAGTTGCGGGAACTCCGGCGGGAGTGACATCAAACCGCATATTTTTGACAACTTCAGTATTTAACGTCTGAAAGAGATTGTCGTTGCTTGGAAGGATGTTATAGACCAAATTAAGGAAAGCCAGAACTGCGTCCGGTTTCTCAGCAAGCCAGGTGCTCTCCCATCCGGCAGTATAGGCTGTTCCCCAGCCTCGAATGCCAATCGAAAAGATAAGACCCAACCCAAAACACATTGCCGACAAATGGAAAATACAGGCAACGATTCTGCGTAGGTAGGGAGCTTCAGCCGGTATCCAAATTTTAAAGAATTGAGTAAGAGTAGGACTTTTCTTACTTGCAGTCGTCTGAATCTTGGTGAACAAAGAACTTAAAAGCTCTCTCAAAGGTCCTGCTCCGGAAGGCTTTTCTCTTCTTACGCATCGGAGGATGAAGGAGACAATAAGCCATATATATATCAAGATGTTCCATAAGAACAAGCCGAGAAGAGGAGGAGACAGTAAGTTGATTTTGTTGCCGGTAGTTGCCAGTTCATCGGTGATGACACCAAGCAGAAATGCAAGACAGACAAAAATGAGTCCGATAGTCCATACTCGTAAATCCGCAGGTTCCGGCTGAAGAAGTTCAGGTGCTTTTTGCTTTAGAAGATCAAGAACTTTCGTAGTACGAGTCAGGAGAAAATCTTTTTGAGAACCACTTTCTCCCACTTGCAAGGCTGCTTCTGAGGTGCATGTAGAGCTGTCTTCGGCAGTAAATTTTTTCTGTTCGAGCGCCGATAACTCAAGGACGCGGGTCCAAGTCAACTCTTTAACATCATCAAGGCTTAATTTTTTGTTTTTATCTGTCTTTGATGAAGTGTTATTAGCTTTGCTTTTACTGTTAAACATATCACTGCATTTTCAAAAGATACTGCATTATCCCGCAAGATAAATTGAAAATGCACGGAACCACACAAATTAAGGAATCAAGGTGTGTTTTCTTGTAGAGAAGTAAATCCGTCCTCCATGAGGATAAAATTATTCCAAAAATAAGGATAAAAAATGCAGGAAATATTAATCAATAGTTCGATCCATGAGGCAAGAGTTGCTGTACTGGAAGACGGTACTCTTCAAGAACTGCGGATTGAAAGATTCGCAGAGGCTTCTCTAATTGGAAACATATATTTAGGCATTGTCGGAAAAGTTCTGCCGGGAATGCAGTCGGCTTTTATAGAAATCGGCCTCCCTCGGGCTGGCTTTCTTCATGTCGGAGATATGCGCCAAGCACAGCAAGAAAACGGAACTGCACCCATAGAAAAACTTCTTCATGAAGGACAAGTTGTTTTAGTTCAAGTAGCTAAAGATCCGATTGGGACAAAAGGAGCTAGGCTGACAACTGAAATCAGTTTAGCGGGCCGTCTCCTTGTATATCTGCCTTTTGATTCTCATATCGGAGTTAGTCAAAAAATTGAAGATAGCGCTGAAAGAGAACGCTTAAAAGAAGCTGTTGAACTGATAACCAAAACTGAAGGTCCGCAAAAAGGCGGTTTTATTGTCCGGACGAGCGGTGAGGATGCTCAGCCGGAGGACTTTGTAAATGATATGAAGTTCTTGGTTAAACAGTGGCAGGAAATTGAAAAGAAAACTCACGTCACACCTGCACCGGCACTTCTTTACTACGAGGTTTCCATCGGTCAAAAAGTATTGAGAGACCTTGTAAACGAGAAAACATCTAAGATTCTTGTGGATAATCCTCACGTTTATGAAGAACTCAGATCTTTTGCAGAGAAATTTGTTCCTGACTCACTTGGCTTGCTTTCTCTTTATCAAAGCGAAAGACCTTTGTTTGATCAATACAATCTTGAAGCCGAGATTCAGGATTCTCTGAGCCGGCGCGTGAATTTGAAATCCGGAGGTTACTTGATTCTTGACCAAACCGAAGCGATGACGACGATTGACGTCAATACCGGAGGCTTTGTCGGAAGAAGAGACTTCGCAGATACCATATACAAAACAAATCTTGAAGCGACGCATGCGATTGCCCGTCAGTTGAGACTGAGAAATCTTGGCGGCATTATTATCGTGGACTTCATCGACATGAATAATCCCGAACATCAGGCAGGCGTCCTGTCAGAGCTTAGAAATGCGGTGAAGAACGATAGAAACCGGATCTTCATTAGCGACTTTACAGAGCTTGGTTTGGTCCAGATTACGCGTAAAAGAACTCGAGAGTCTTTGGCCCATTTAATGTGCGAAACCTGTCCCACCTGTGGAGGACGAGGCGAAATCAAAACTGCAAGGACAGTCTGCTATGAGATCTTGCGTGCAGTTTTGCGTGAATATCATCAGTTCAAAGACGCTAAAGAATTCACTATTCTGGCTAACCAGAGCGTTATCGATATGTTTTTAGACGAAGAAAGCGAAGCTCTGGCTTTATTAGGCGACTCAATACAGAAGCCGATAAAACTTCAATTGGAAAGTGAATTCCTTCAAGAACAGTATGACGTTTTAGTTAAATAAATGGTTTCTTATAAAGATTTTGATTTTTTTGTATTTGACTGGGACGGCACTATTCTCGATACCATCAGTTCAATCATCTACAGCTATCAGTATGCCTGCAAAGAAATGGGATTTCCGGTGCCTGACGATGATGTGGTTCGTTCAACGATCGGTTTAAGTACGGAAAAGTGTCTGAGAATTTGCTGTCCGGATTGTCCTCCCGAACGGTTTTCGGAGTATTTCGCTCTTTATACAAGTCACTATTTGCCTCGAGAGGCAAATTTGCAGCTCATAGACGGCATGGAAGCCCTTTTAAGAGATATGCATGCCTCAGGGCTTCGCTTAGGGATTGCTACCGGAAAAAGCAATAAAGGAATGAAGCGCGTTTTAACTAAATACGGTTTGGAGGGGTTGTTTGAAAGTGTTCAAACTGCTGACGATAATTTTTCCAAGCCAAATCCCTCTATGCTTTATTCGATCAGTGACGATTCAGGAGTCGAGTGCTCGAAAATGCTGGTAATCGGAGATTCTTGTTTAGATCTACAAATGGCTCAAAATGCCGGAGCATCTTCGGTTGCAATGACTTACGGCGCAGCTAAAAAAGAAGATCTTCAAACAATGAATCCGCTATCTCTGTGCGGCTCAGCAGAAGAGTTAAGAAAGTTTTTAGGATTGTAAAGAAGGAAGAGAAAATAGCCAAAGAATTTTTAGCAGCTAGAAACTTTGCAGACAAAATTCTTGTAATGAAAGACTCGACTGCTACTGTGGATTTGGCTGCACAGGCACTTGGTTGTGAACCGGCGAGAATTGCTAAAACTTTGAGCTTTGACGTTAGGGATAACACTGTTCTGCTTGTTTGTGCAGGCACTGCAAAAGTAGATAACAAAAAGTTCAAAACGACTTTCTCGACCAAAGCAAAAATGCTTAGAGCTGAAGAGGTGGCTGTTAGGACAGGCTTTCCTGTCGGCGGAGTGTGTCCTTTTACTGAACAAAATGACGGTTTGGAAATATATTTGGATGATTCTTTGAAAGCCTTTGATTACGTTTATCCGGCTTGTGGAACTCCGAATACGGCTATTAAATTAACTATTCAAGAGCTGGAGGATTTAGTTTCTCCAAAGTCTTGGGTGGCGGTAACTAAGTGATTAATTAGGCCTTTTGTTTAGAAGTACTCCGCAGCCGACGGCAATGACAAGACAAGAGAAGATAGAGCAGATGAAGGGCATTGCCAGAGAGGTGTGCTGCACTATGTAGCCGAAAAGCGGGGGTACAAACAGCATTCCTCCGTAATTGAAAAGCGCAATTGTGGAGCTTGCAGTGGCGGGGGAGACTCCAGGTATTTTTCCTCCGGCGCTGAATAGAATGGGCACGATTGGGGAGAGGCCGGCACCTAACAACGCAAAACCAAGCAGAGTAAGAAGAGGAAAAGAAGGAGTAAGTACAACTAAAAGGCCTCCAAGACTGCTAAGAATTCCTCCGGCTGCAGCAATCGTTTTGTCTCCGTAATTATCTCTAAGCCTGTCACAGAATAATCTGCAGCCGGCTGTGGCTAAAGAAAAGAATCCGAAAGTAAGGGCAGCAATGGCCTGGGACACGCCGTCAAGTGACGCCATGTAAAGGCTGCCCCAATCAACAACGACACCTTCGGTTTCTGAGGCAAGAAGACAGAATACTCCGCAAAAGATAATGAATAACGGGACAGATTTAACGGACTTTGTTCGTTCCGTTTTTTCTTCATTGCTTTCTTTATCATCAAAAAGTCTTTTTGAGGCGAGAGGAATGAAACAGGCGTAGGGCACACCCAAAATTAAAAAATTCAAATATGGGTCAGCACCTAAAGAAGTCAGTAGGCCGCTTGCAAAGGAAGCAGCAGCGGCTGCAAGCGCAAAAACCGCATGGAGAAAAGATAATCGGGATTTATTTTCTGCTTTTTCCAGTAAAACTCCTTGTACATTCATTGTGACATCGACGAAGCCAAGAGAAAGACCAAGTGCGGCTACACAAACAAAGAAAACGTAGATGTTAGGAGAAAGACCGCAGAGAATTACGAAGAGAGGACAAAGTAAAGCTGCGATAGTGATTAAGCGTTTGGAGCTGTATTTCGCTGTAAGTTTTGGTGTTAAGGCCATTGCACACAGGCTTGAGCATCCTAGACAAAACAAAATAAGTCCCACAATTGCAGGATCAATACCAAGTCTCTGAGATAAAGCAGGCATCCGAGATGTTAGTAAGCTGAACGAAAGCCCGGGAGCGGCAAAAAAGTATGCGACCGAGAATAATTGAATAGAACTTTTGTTAAGCATGTGATTCCTTCTCAAGAATATTTCGCCTTTGCCTTGAGAAAGAGTCCGATTGAAAAAGGTGCGCAAACCACTCGGAAGCCACCATTATAAGATAGAAGAAAGGAGGTAAGTCAAATAGAAATTTCTTCTATACCGACGAAAAAAATCCCGAAGGGTTAACTTCGGGATCTTTAGCAAATCAAAGATTTAACTTTTGATTATCTGGCCTTTTTTACACCGGCCTGAGCTTCTTTGATCAGAACCGGATCAGGATCGTTCTTCTGTTCTTCAGAGACGCCTTCGCCAGTAGCGATCTTGACATTGGCCCAGTAGCCCCAGTGATAAGCTGCATCAGCTTCACTGACTTTACCGTCGCCGAACATCAAGCGGGCTGTGCCACGGTACGGCTGGAAGATGCCGCCACCAAGGTAAACGTGACCCAAGCCGAACACGATGAATACTAAGAAAGCAACGATGTGAACTGTCTTAGCAACAAACAATGTTGTCTGGGAGAAGTGGATAGCCCATTCACCGCCAGGGAGCAGACCTGTGTTGAGCCACATGATCATGCCGCTGATGGCTGCGAAGATACCGGCGAACAACAAGGTGCCGTCAGCAACGCGCTGCATACTCTTAACTTCTCTCTGAGGTGGCATGTGAACTTTGCCAGGAGCGAACAAGTATGGAAGGAACTTCTTAGCGAAGATGTAGTCGTCTTCATCCCACTTTCCAAAAATGTTCTGGCAGAACAAATGCTTTGCTCCTTTCAAGGAGAAGAAGAAGGCATACAACGGCACGAGGATGAATGGAATAGCAGCCAAGCGGTGCAGCCATCTCATCGCAATTGTGAACTCTGGACCGGCCCAAGCGTTTGCAGCAGGGACGAAAACAAAGATTCCGCTGAAAATTAACAGAATACAACAGACGGCAGCTGTTCCGTGGGTGAAACGAGCCAGAAAAGAATGTCTCTTGATATATTTTTCAACCATGATTTACCTCTTATTTTGACTCTTGATCAGCTTGATCTTTTTTCATTTTGTCGAGTTCGTCAACAACAAGCTTGTCGCCTTCTGTACGTTGACGTGCTGTCCATGTCTTGCGTGCTTCTTCAACAGACAGTTTCTTGCGTCTGTAGCCGATAGCAGCAATCAAGGAGACTGCTAAGCCGCCAGCTGTTGCAATGGCAGCAAGTCCGGCAGCCGGTTTGGAGAGCTGAGACATGGAGACCATTGGAGAGAGCTTCGGATCTGCCGGAAGATCGGCAGCTTCGCGACCAAACTTGCAGACTTGGAGAATGTGCAGACCGCCCATTTCTTTTTCGCCGTAAAGTTCAGCTTTGTCATAGCCTCTGGACTTCATGAATTCAACACGTTCCTTACCAAGCTTGATCATCTCATCACGAGGACCAAAGTGGAGGGCGCCCGGTTGGCAAGTGGAAACACAAGCTGGTTTCATACCGTTTTCAAGACGATCCCAGCACATTGTGCACTTGTCAATCTTGGCTGTGTCATCGCCAACGCCGTAGTAACGTGGAACATCGAACGGGCAAGCCATCTGGCAGTACTGGCAGCCGATGCAGATATCTTTGTTAACGGAAACTACACCGTTAGGCTGAATCTTAAGAGCACCGGTCGGGCAGACCATGGCGCAGCCAGCTTCTGTGCAGTGGAAGCAGGAGCGTCTTCCGAAAGCCCATTCCACCGGTCTGACCTTGCTTTCAGTTCTCTTTTCTTTGAAAGTCATGATCAAACGGTTGCTTCCATTCAAGTCCATAGGAGCTTGGTAGCTTCCTGTGAACTTGTTTTCATTCAAACCGAGTGGTGAGAACAAAACGTTCCATTGCTTACAAGCAATCTGACATCCTTTACATGCTGTGCACTTGGAGGAGTCATAAAGCATTGCTACTTCTTGATTAATATATTTAGTAGTCATTTATTTTACCTCCTTAGGCTTTTTCAACATTAACGAGGAATGCCTTATATTCAGGAATATAAGAGTTTGGATCGCCTACGTTTGGTGTCAAATCATTCATTGTGTCACCGGTTGAGAAGGCAGATGCCCAGCTCCAGTGGTGAACAAGTCCGATTGTGTGAACTGGTTTATTGTTAACAGTCATAGGTCTGAGACGTACTGTTACCATTGCCCAGGCTACGATAGAACCGCGTTTGTTAAAGACTCTGATTCTGTCGCCGTTTCTAATGCCTTTTTCTTTAGCCAATTCTTCGGAGATTTCAACGAATGGCTGAGGTTGTACCTCAACAAGCCAAGGAATATTTCTTGTTTGTGTACCGCTCTGCCAGTGTTCTGTAATGGAGTAGCTTGTTGCAACAATCGGGAACTCTTCAGCGTTACCGCGTTGAACATTCTTCCACTGTGTGAACTGAACCATTGGGCTGTCATTTCTTCCGTTAAGAAGGTTCTTGACAGGAGATTCATACGGTTCATAGTGCTCTGGCATCGGACCATCCTTCATCGGGTAAGCAAACAATCTGGAGTGCTGTTCCCAAGTCATAAAGAAGGCGTTGTCATTTGGCGGGACTTGAACAACTTTACCGTTTTCGACCTTAGAAGTTACGAAGTCGCCGACGTCGTTGTTAACCCATTTTTCTCCGTTCCAAGAAACAAGCATCTTGTTTGGATTCCATGGTTTGCCCTGTGGGTCAGCAGAAGCTCTGTTGTAGAGAACTCTTCTGTTTGCCGGCCATGAGAAGGACCATTCGGAGTAGAGGCCTAAGCCGGATGGGTCATTTAAGGAACGGCGTGCACATGGCTGTTCCATCGGATCCCACTTAGCAACTTCATTGTTGTAGAAGCCGCCGAAAATCCAGTCGCCGCAGGCTGTTGAACCGTCGGCTGTCAATTGATGATAGCCGTCAAGGAGTTTGCCAGTCTTGGTGTTGTAGCCATTGAGGGCGTGAGAAACGCTCTTAACGTCGAGATGGCCCATTGGGTCTCTGTAGTTCCAGTTGACCTTAAGAATCTGTTCTGGGTTTGCACCGCCTTCGTTAGCATAGATCTGACGAATTCTAAGGAACAAACGAGAAAGAATTTCGAAGTCGCTCTTAGCCTGACCCTGCGGTTCAATGGCTTTCTGTCTCCATTGCATCCAGCGGCCGGAGTTATTAATGGAACCTTCTTTTTCATAAATCAAAGCTGCCGGCAACATGTAGACGGTAGTATTGATCTTTGACGGATCCATGTCCGGAGCTTTCCAGAAGGAAGCCGTTTCTGTTTCGAACCAGTCTGCAACAACGAGCCAATCAAGCTTAGCCATTGCATGTCTTGTGAACTTGGCGTTAGAAGCTGAGTGAGCCGGGTTCATACCCCAGACCAAATATCCCTTAACCTGTCCTTCGTTCATATACTGGAAGGAAGGAATTGTACTGTCGTTGTGCTTCAAGGAGCGCTTCGGCAGGAGGTCATAGCAGTAATCGTTTTCAGCTGTAGCGTTTTCACCGAACCATTCTTTCAGCAGAGAAACCATGAATTTTGGTTTGTTCATGTAGTAACCAGCTGCATATGTTTCAGCAGACAAGTAGGCATTTAATGTCGGATGCTTCTGAGAGATTGGCCATGCCAAGTATCCCGGTGTGAAGTCCATTGTGGCGCCGATGTCGGTTGAACCCTGAACGTTTGGTTCGCCGCGCAATGCGTTGATGCCGCCGCCGGCAACGCCAACGTTACCAAGAAGAAGCTGGACAACGCACATGATACGGCAGTTCTGAGAACCATAGGAGTGCTGAGTTTGACCAAGGGCGTAGAGAATGTTGCCGCTCTTTTCCGGTGCGCCGGAAGCTGTGTATGTCTTGTAAATGAGTTCAAGCAATTCCGGATCGATGCCTGTAACTTCATAAACTTTTTCAAGTGTGTAGCGGGAGTAATGCTTAGCCATCAAGTTAAGTACGCAGTGCGGATCCTGTAAGGTCGGATCTTTCTTAGGTACTTTCAATGCAGGAGCATTAAATTTTGGAACGCCTGGGTTGTTAATCCATGCGCCGTTGGCACCCGGTTCAGAATCCCATGGAATGACTTCTTCTGTTTGGTACATCCATGTTCTGTTGTCGTATGCGTGTTCTTTATCTTCCCAACCAGTAAATAAGCCGTCGTCAACGTCAAAGTTGAAGTCCTTATTGATAAGGTATGTGGCGTTGGTATAGGCCTTGACATACTCTTTCTGATAAAGGTTGTTAGAGAGGATGTAGTTGATCATACCGCCGAAGAAGGCAATATCTGTACCCGGACGGATATGAGCAAAAATATCGGCTTGAGACGCAGTTCTGTTGAATCTTGGGTCAACAACAATCCATTTAGCGCCTTTATCTACTGCCTTATGAACCCAGCGGGAAGACAATGGATGGTTTTCTACGTTGTTTGCACCGATGGAAAGAATAACGTCTGAGTTTTGGAAGTCGCACCAGTGGCTGGTCATAGAACCACGGCCAAAGGAAGGAGCTAAGCCGGAAACTGTAGAGGAGTGGCAAACACGAGTTTGGTTATCGATCTGAACGACACCCAAAGAACGTGCAAACTTCTGAACCAAGTAACCTTCTTCGTTATTGAGCTGAGCAGCGCCGAAGCTGGCAATACCTTCGCAGCGGTTTACAGTAACGCCGTTTTCAACAGTTGTATAGGATTCGTCACGTGTCTTTTTGATTGCACGGGCGATTTCGTCAATAATCTGGCTCCAAGAGATCGGTTCCCATTCCTTAGAACCCGGTCTTCTAACCAAAGGCTGTGTCAGACGATAAGGGTGATCAATAAGTTTCTGTTTCGGAGAAACAATGTCTCTCAGACCTGTTAAGGCAGAACCCTTCGGGCAAAGGCCGCCTAAGTTGCAGGGGTTATCGGGGTCGCCTTCGATGTTTACTAATTTTCCATCTCGGACAGAACAAATTGTGCCGCATCCGCCGGAGCAGTAGCAGCAAATATTCAAGAACTCTTGTGTATCGTGCAGCTTCCAAGGTTTAACTTGCCCTGGTACAAATCTGCCGGCAGCTTTTGCGCTGAAGGCAGCAGAAGCAAGACTAAATGCTGCAGACGATTTCAGAAAATGTCTTCGTGTAGTTTGCATAATGCCTAGAATTCCTTTTCCGAGGTGCTTCCAAAAAAGGGGGTGGAATTTGCCTCAGACGATAGTAGTGTTGGGGGATCCAACTATTCCAAGAAACTATAAAAGTGAATATTCAAACAGACAATCATCCACTCGGCTTAATGGGCAATTATTAAGAGTTATAAAAATATATACCTCATTAGATAGAGAATTCGTCTAGATTGATTGAAAGCCAGGGAGTTTATGAAAAGAGGAGGGTATTGTTGATCATTCAAGTACGGATGATATTCCTATCTAAACGGATGAATTTTGAAATCTAAAATTACAATTGATAATACAAATTAAAATATTTTTCCCTCTCCTTTCGCCAGAAGTGTTGCTTTTGTATTAAGGAAAACACTTAGTAGATTATTGATGAAAACCCTTAATTATTTATCGAATTGAATAACTCCTTTTGGTGAATAAGTAAGAGATCTACGCTTTATCTTTCTTATTATTCACTCATTAATGTGAAATTTTTCACGGTTTTTGGAGATAAAGATGTCACTTGTTAAATGGGACATTTCAGTGCCTGAAGAGTTGAACGATGCCGCTATGAAATATCTTGCAGAAAGCGGACAAGGAGTTGAAGGACTTTCAAATTTGGTCGCAACGGCAGTAGGTAAATTTGTTCAGGATCCCAGAGCTCTGGATAAAGAAAGTGATGTGACGGAAGGGGAGCTTAATGACTTAATTGCTGCTTCTTTGGCTAAGTTCAAAGAAAAATACAGCGGAATAACTGAAGGAGAGATCCGCGATATGATTAATCAGGCGGTCCAAAAGACAAAAGAAAAGTATTCTGGAATCACCTTTGGTCAATTCAATGATATGGTCAATGAAGGGGTGAAAACTCTTAAAGATAAGCTAACCAAGTAAGAAATTCCTTCCCACAAAGGCTCTAAAGGAGCCTTTTTTAGAGTTGTTCGACTTTAATCCCTGATTTTTTTAAGAATTCGATTCCGTCTGAGCTCCGGTAAGTAGTGTGGTAGTACACTTCTTTTATCCCGCACTTTTGAATAAGAAGAGAGCAGTGGAGGCAAGGGCTATGAGTTATAAAAATTTTTGCCCCCTCGGACGAATAGCCATTCTGAGCCAGTTTGGCAATAGCGTTTAGTTCAGCGTGCTGGACTTCCGGCTTAGTGACAAGTTTTCCGTCGACTTCATCCTCACAGCAATTATCGTAACCGGTGGGCATTCCATTCCAGCCGAAAGAAATAATGGAATGATTTTTTACTATCACGCAACCTACTTTGAGACGCTTCGCATAACTTCTTTTTGAAGTTAGAAGCGCAATCTCCATGTACATGGCGTTATCTTTTTTGATATCCATTTCTTCTCTCTGAAAAGAAAAACAAAACGCATTTTAGCAATTTGGGCCGAAAGCCTCAAAAATACGGTTCAAAATGGATTATGTGTAGGTTCCGGAAATAGTCAGTGTGCTAACCTTATGAAAATATTTCTTACAGGTCTAGCTATGAAAGTATTACTTGCCTTAATCTGTTTTATCGGAATGCTTCTTCATTCATTATTTGGATACTTTCTTTATGTGAAAGGAGAAAATATTTTTTATCCCGAACAAAAACAAATTCAAATTCTAAATAAAACAGCTACAGCTTTGCTTCAAAAGGTTCCGGATACTATTGAAGTTCCTGCATCTAATAATACAGTAAATACAGAAAATAAAGTTGAAGTACCAAAAGTAGAAATGCTTCAAAAATCGGCTTCAATTGAGGTAAAAAATGAACCCTCATTACAAATAACTGATACTTACCAAGCTCCTGAACCAGCTATGAAGCATCCTGAATTTATTACCGGATGGGCAGGTTTCTTACAGGTAGAAAATGCAGTAATGACTTTCATCTTATTCTTGTTGGGTTTCTCTATCTGTTGTATTAACGGAAGGGGAACTGCTTCTCGATGGGTCTTTGGTTTTAATCTGGTTTTCTGGAGTACATTGTCAGGAGCCATATGGTTCTTCCATCCAACTAATACTCCGTTAAATATCCTGAGACTGACATTTAATTTCCCTGAATGGTATTTTGTTTTAGCAGCTTCTGGGCTTGCAGCCTTATTGAGCTTCATTCTTTATATCAATGCTTTCAGAGCTCCTATTGACAAAAAGAAAAAACTCAGCAACGAAGTAGGGGATAAGGAACCTGTGTTGAAAAAAGAAGTTGTCAAGAACGAAAAAAATAGTGTTGATTCCAAGCTCGACAACTCTTCTAAAACAGCTCCGGAAGTAAAGAATTCTGAGGAACTAAAACAGAAAAAGGGCTTTGGTTTTGGTTTCGAAAGATTTACTAAAAAAACAGAAAAAGAAGTAAAGCCGGACGTAAAAAAAGATATCATGGCAGAAATTAAACCTAAGGAAAAAACTGAAAATAACTCTCAAATAAAATCAGAATTTAACTCAGTAAAAGAAGAGATAAAAGAAAAAAAGGATAATTTAAAAACAGGTTTTGATTCCTTTGAAAAACCTTTAGAAAAACCAGTTGATAATTTAAAAGGGAATAACGAAAAAGAAGTAAAACAAAATGTTAAATTAGATAATAAGACTATTAAGGAAGATAAGAAACCGGAAGATAGTGTTATTATTTTGGGAAACGCTTCTACGAAGAATGAAACAATCAAACCGGCTGAAGCTGAGAAGATTTCAGAACCGATTATTCCTAAAAACGAATTGAATAAATAAATTTAACTTTTTAGAAGGCCTGTTTTTACAGGCCTTTGCTTTAAGGACAAGAAATGTGCCACTTAAATAAAAACGAGAATCCTGTAGATCTTGAAAAAATCGCTGCAATGAATAGAGCAGTTGTTGGTGAAAAAGCTCCTGAATTTACCTTATCAACGGATACAGGAAGTGAACTTAGTCTTGCTGATCTTTTAGGAAAAAAAGTAATTTTGTATTTTTATCCAAAAGATAATACTTCCGGCTGCACTTTTGAAGCTCTAAGTTTCAAAGAGAACCTTAAAAAATTTACTGCCTCTGGGTATGTGGTTTTAGGAGTATCAAGAGACTCTGTTGCCAGTCATGCAAAATTTAAATTGAATAAAGAATTACCTTTCACTTTGCTCTCTGATCCGACAGAATTCGTTTGTAAAGAATATGGCGTTCTGAAGTTGAAGAACATGTATGGTAAGAAATATCTTGGTATCGAGAGATCTACCTTTGTAATAAATGAGCTCGGAATTCTTACCCATGAATATAGAAAGGTGAATTCAAAAACTCATGTAGATCAGCTAATTAAAGATCTTGGTGTCTGAAAATTAAGTTAGAAGAGGATGCCGCTTGTAAAAATGCGGGCGAGAGTTTTAATTGTGTCAAGAATTTCATCAAGATAGTAAGAAAAGAAATTCATGTCATCTTGCAGACTGACAAAGAAGTCCGTTAGGTCAAGGTCACTAGATATTTCATATAGAAAAGTCTGGAGCCAATTGTTAAATGAAGAAAGTAAATCCATTGTCTTTTAAAAAATTGCTTCATCTTCTAGGATACCAAGAAAGCGGAATCTTATAACAATTTTTTTACTCAACTTAAGAAAAGACCTCGCAAAAGCGAGGTCCTATTTACTTATTTTGAATTAGCTAGCTAACTGAGAGTCGCTATCCATTTTTTCTGTACCGAGTGTACCTTCGAGTTTGGAAACTACTAAGGCAGTAAGGTTATCACCGAGGACGTTTACAGAAGTTCTGATCATATCGAGAACTCTATCAACACCAGCGATCAAGGCAACGGCTTCAAGAGGAATACCAACTTCTGTGAAAACTAGAGTTGTCATGATCAAACCGGCTCCCGGAACACCTGCTGTACCAACAGCTGCAAGAACACCCATGAGTACAATTTCAAACTGTTGAGTCATTGTAAGATCGATGCCGAAAACCTGAGCAGCGAATACTGCGGTTACGCCCATGTAAATGGAAGTACCGTTCATGTTGATGGTGTTTCCAAGAGGAATTACGAAAGAGGCAATTGCTTTCGAAGAACCTAATTGTCTTGTACTTTCAAGGTTGATAGCCAAAGCAGCAGCGGAAGAGCAGGTGGTAAAAGCGATTAACCATGGTTCGAAAACTCCTTTCAAGAATTTTGAAATGCTCATGCCGATCAACTTGACCAAAGGCAAGTAGGTAATAACGACAAAAATTACAGTAGCGATAAATGCGCAAAGGATTAATTTTCCGAGAGGCAGCAAAACTGCCAATCCGTGTTTAGTAACTGTGTAAGAGATAAGGCCGAATACACCGATAGGAGCATAAAGCATTACATAGTTGGTCATTCGGATCATGACATCACCGACTTTTTGGAAAAAGTCTGTCAACATCTTAGCTGGTTCGCCCATAACGGAAATACAGAAACCAAAAAAGATGGAGAAGAAAATTACCTGAAGCATATTGCCTTTACCAAAGGCATCTATTGGATTGATTGGAACAATTTCCATCAAGACTTTAGAAAGTGGAGGTGGGGTTGCAGATTTTGCCTTGAGTCCTTCAACGGAAATTGAAAGGCCAAGTCCCGGATCCATAAAGTTTGCAACAATCAAACCAATGGTAACAGCTACTGCTGTTGTAATAGCAAAGATTAAAATTGTTTTTACAGCAATTGATCCGATCTTACTTGCATCCCCAAGTCCTGCAGCGCCGGCGATCAAAGTGGCAATAACAAGAGGAACTACTACCATTCGAATCAATCGAATGAAAAGCTGACCGAGGGGTTGAAGCCAAGTTGTTGCAAATTCTGTAGAGACCATGGTACCCACGATGACACCGAGTACCAGACCGTACATCATTTGCATTGGCAAACCTAGCCAAAATGATTTTTTAGCCATAATTTTCTCCAATAGGGTTTATCAGGAATAATTGTAATTTTCTTTACAACTAGTAACTATGATAAATCTATTTCAGTGTGATTACCTATTTTTGGTGAGAGAAATGCAAAAGGGGCCTTATTAATTTGAATTAAGTACAAAGTCAGTTGTATAAAAACTACTATTAGATAATAAAATTTCGCTTCATGAAAAAATCTTCTCTATTTGGAAAATAAAGTGATTTTTGAATAAGCCTTTTAATAATAAAAATAAGAGACAAAAGTGCTTAGAAAGCCATGAAATTTAGAATAAATATTTTCATAAACCAATTGGCTATCAGAAGATGTTTTAATTTTTATAAGAAATTAGACAAAAAATAAAGCGAAAGTTTTTGAAGGGTTTTATAAGGATTGAATTAACGCATGCAAATCCCATATTTTTATTGGTGAGAAATCAACTGTCAGGATATGGACAGAACAGAAAAAATTAAACGCTATATTGAAAGAATTTCAGAAGACTGACAAAGACAAGAAAGTTCATCAGTTTTTATGGAGGTTATAAAAAATTTAACTGGTGAGCTAACCAGCCCGATAGAAAGCAAAAATTTTTAATATTTTGAGAATTTTTAAAAAAAGATAAAAGATATTTTTTCACATATTTAAAGTTTATTTTTTAAATTTTTTAGATTTCATAAAGAGCAGAAAAAGATAAAAATTGAACCATTTTTGGGCCTAAACTCAACTCAACATAATAATAGTTATGTTGAGTTAATAGTAATTTTGAGGGAATTTTCTTCTTAGTAGCCTCATAGTTGTTTCTTTTAATTTTCTTCTCATAAATTTATAAGCTGTTCTGAATTATTTTTATTTCTCTTATAAGTCCTTTCTCTTTATTTATGAGGATTGTTTTAACAATATTTATTTTATGTTTCTTCTCTGTTATTTATTATTTAATCGTTAATAAAGATTATTTTTAATAGTCAGATTATTCTTAAATTTTATTTAAAAATTTTGTTGAAATATTAAGCACTGACTATATATGATGTAATGGAGATTATTAGTTATGGATTAGGTGAGCTTATATTTAAGCCGTTTTAGTTGTTCTAGTCATTTTGAATAATTTTTAAAAAGATTTTAATTAAATCTAACTATCCATAAATGTTTTGTTATTTACTCTAATTGATATCATGGTAATGAATCAAGTTAAAGTTTCATTAGGTATTTACTATTGGTTGAGTTGTTTTTGTTCTATCGAAAATAAAGTATTTCAAAAACAACAAGTTATGATATTAATCTAAAGGAAAGGTGTAGAATTGTGGATATAATTAATAATTCTTTAAAAAACATTAAGATATATAATTCTAATAGAATTGGTCTATGAAAATTACTGGTCTGTCCCCTATCCTTTTCCTCTTTGTTTATTAAAATATTTATCCTAAAATAAGTATTTTATAGAAGAAAATAAAACTTATAAATAACATTAATATTAAGAACAAATAGATATTAAATAGAAAACTTTATTTTTATAATATTTCAAATTTTAAAAGCTAAAATTATTACTTGTTTGTTTTATATATTGGTAAATTACTTATTGTTATTTTTTTAAATTTATATATTCACTATATATTGGTGTATCGTAATCACTTATCAGATTGAATCTTACTTATAAAGGTAATTTTCTATAATTAATAAAACTCAATTCCTAAAACAAAGATGTTTGGACTCGGTACTATTATTAATATTTTTGCCATTGTTTGTGGCGGCGTACTTGGTACGTTTTTCGGGAAGCATTTGTCAAAAGAAAATCAAAATGCACTGATTTCTGCATGCGGGCTTTGTACTCTTTTCATAGGAATCGCCGGATGCCTTGAACAAATGCTTAAGGTTGAAGGAGCTCACCTTTCCTCTTCCGGAGTCATGGTGATCATTCTTAGTTATGCTATTGGAACGTTAATTGGAACGATTTGCAAACTTGAAGAAAAAATCGAGAAATTCGGAGAGTTTCTAAAAGCTAAAGCCAACAGACAAAACGATAATAATTTCATAACCGCTTTTGTCGTTTCTTCTTTGACGGTTTGTATTGGTGCAATGGCAGTTGTCGGCGCAATTCAAGACGGAATCAATCAAGATATGTCTATCTTACTGGCTAAATCGGTATTAGATTTCGTCATTATTTTAATTTTAACTGCGTCTCTCGGCATTGGCTGTGCCTTCTCAGCAATTCCCGTAGGAATTTTTCAAGGCTCTATTACCCTTCTTGCAGTTTTTATTGAACCAGTATTGACTTCCAGGGCGCTTGATTATCTATCAATGACCGGATCTATTTTGATTTTTTGCGTTGGAGTGAATCTAATTTTTGGTAAAAAGTTCGAAGTGGCGAATATGCTTCCCGTTCTCCTAGTAGCTGTTCTTTTTGCCTATCTTCCTTGGTTTAATTAGATTGTCTTTCTCGGCTGGTTTTTTGGGCCAAGCTAGGATAATCATGTTTGCGACAATAGCCGTTCCTCCGATAAGTTCATAAGTATTAAAAGACGAATTCAAGAAAATAACGGATAAGAGAACTGCTGAGAACGGCTCAAAGGAGCCAAGGATTGCTGAAATGGATGGGAGAACAAATTCCGTACTTTTAAGATAACACCAGAAAGCCGCTACTGTCCCGAAAAGAACGATCTGGGCATAAGCAAGAATGGCTGGAATTGTCCACTGTGCATTGTCATTGAACGGAGAGGTAAAACACATAGCAATTAAGCCTCCGATTAGCATTCCCCAGCCGACAACAAAAGAAACTCCTGCTCTTTCAATGACTTGTTTTGGTTGAACTGTACAAAAAGCACCGAACGCAGCAGATGCCAAGCCCCAAAGCGCACCTGCCCAGGACAAGTCGAAAATTTTAAAATTCCCTTTTGAAACAAGAAGAAAGACACCTACCAATGCTAATGCTAAGCAGATAATTTCTTTGAGGCTCGGTTTTCTTCCTTTTGTTAGAACGAAATAAAAAATAATGAATAGTGGACCAAAGCCAACCATGATGGCAGCAGTTCCGGCATTACTTACGGAAATCGCTTTAAAGAAAGTCCATTGAATCAAGAGGACCCCAATCCCGTATACAACTACATCTCTTAAGTTTCTAAAATCTTTAAAAGGAGCAAAAATATTACTTTTGGTGGAAATTGCATAAAGCAATAAAAGGCAAACACCGGAACCGAAAAGTCTAAGTGTGGTTAAGTCGGACGAAACAAAACCACAAGAATTGAATAAGTATTGAGCGCAAACGGCCATAGAGCCCCAGCACCAGCCGGCAAAAGAAGCCAGAAGAACGCCTTTTAAAGAATTAGACATAATTGTTTTTATTAATCTTGTATTAGTCTGAAAAAACAAATAATTACTGGAATTGGATGATTATTGATTTAATTCCTTCCGCCAACCGAACGGAAGATAAATTCCGGGAAGATTTTCAGAAGGGATCTGAAGTCTTTTATACCAGTAAATCCAGTGGTCTCGCCCGGGACGTGTATACCAATCTCGAATCATTTCTATGATATCTTGCACAATTCTTTCGTTTTTATTTTCTTTTCGGCAAGCAATAGAAATTGGCCATGGAGGACGGTGCCAGCCGGTCAAAATCGGAAAAACTTCTTCTGACTCAAGCTCTTCATCAACGAAGCTTGCTCCGATGTCGATAGCAATGCCCTCTCCTTGGATCAGCATTCTTTTACAGACAGAGGCATCCCCAAGAAATACCTGAGAGTAAGAACTTAAGTCAATGCTGTGCTGGCCGTTTTCTAGAATTGGATAATAAGAGCCGTTGGACATCTGTCTCATGAGAATGGTGTGCTTTTTCAGCTCTTCAATGTCTTTGGGGATACCAAATCTTTTCTTATATTTTTTTGACGCCATTGGAAAGGTAAATTGATATCCGCTCGGAACCCAGAACAGTTCTTCATGCTTTGGCCGGTACCCAAACCAAGCAATGTCGGCGGTTCCATTAAGTAAACCTGTCTCCCCGCAATCTGATGTAAATTGGAGCTGAAGGTTCGGATACTTTGTCCTGCAAATATGAGTCAAGGAATTAATGAACTTGGTACCGTCTGAATTAACCGGAAAACTGACGGTTAAAGAGTATTCCAAATTCTTTCTAACGGCGGTCCCCTTAATAAATTCAGGACTGCTGATAAATTTCCAATTGCACAGAAGTCGCTGAACATAGGGCATGAGCTTCTTTACTTCCCATGTTAAGAGAGCTGGTTTTTTCGAGCGATCTAGGATGGTATAGCCAAGTTCCTCTTCTAACTGATTTATTAGTTTTGAGGCTCTCGACAAAGGAATGTCTAAAGATTTTGAGGCATCAGTTAAGTTACCGGTTTTATTGATTTCCGATAACAGTTGCCAAACTTTTAAGTTCTCTTTTACATTCACTTCTGCCCCCAACGTTTAGCGCAATTATAAAAAAACGGACCCCGAAGGATCCGTTTAGCAATTAACTCAAAGAGTTCTAGACTTCAAAAGTACCTTTGACGATAACCTTAGAGTCTTTCATGACTTGTCTGCCTTTCATGAACAGATGAACCGGTTGGTGTTCAGCGTTCATAACAAGCAAGTCTGCATCTTTACCTGCTTCCAAAGTACCTTTGTTTTCTAAGCAAAGGGCTGTAGCAATTGTTCTTGTGAGAGGCAAGAGGGCCTTTTCAAGACCAATCTTCTTAGCTAACTTCTGGAGGATAAGCAAGTTGTCAGATACCTTGCAAACTGCCAAGCCAACCATTTCACCCTTTTCATCAAATCTTGGCATGGAGCCATGACCGTCAGAAGAGAAAGTGATTCGATCGATTGGAGCGCCGTTTTCGAGAGCCATTACAAAGGCGTCAGAGGCATCACCCATGTAATTTCCGCCGCTGGTTGTGATATCAATGTATCCGCCGGCTTTGGTAAATTCAATAGCTTGTTCGAAAACAACCTTATGGCGACCTACGTGTGTCGGACGAATATGCTTGATAGGCATTCCCATCTTTACGCATTCCATAAATGCAGGGAATGCGATTGGCAGATCACCTAAATGTACATGCAAGTAAGAATCGTGACCGCAAATCATGCCGCCTACTCGGCAATCAGAAAGAACACGAAGCACTTCTTGAGTTGTTGGGAATGAGCAACGATGGTCTCCCATTGCAATCTTCACACCCAAGCATTCCGGAATTGTCAGAAGATCCTTACGAACATCACCGGTAACGGTTGTCGGAGGATAGCGATAGTTTGAGGTCCACATCCAGCCAGAAGCACCTTCCTTAGTTAAAGCTCTTACTTTTGCCATAAGGGCTTCGATAGGACGAGTTTCGCTGTCGGTACCAGAAACACCGACAAAGGATGTAATACCTGCTTCAACTAATTCAGAAAAATTGAGTTCAGGGGCGCGAGTGACTGTACCGCCTTCCCCGCCGCCTCCGGTGACGTGGATGTGCTGGTCAATCAAACCTGGGGTAACAATCGCACCTTCTAAATCAACTTCTTCAAGTCCCGGTACTTTAGCGTCAATGTGATCATCGATAGCGATAATCTTTTGTCCTACTACCAGGATGTCTTTACGACCTAAGTGTTCTGGTGCGTAAACTTCTGCGTTTCTAAACAAATATCCGGTTGGCATTCAAGACTCCTAATTATGAACCGAGAACGAAAATGTTCATGATCCAAAGAGAGCAAATGGCGATGATCGGAGGAACAGCCATGATCTTGAGCATGTCAGCACCCTTGATGCCGATAACACCAAGGCAGCGGCCCATGTACTGAACCTGAGAACCCATCAAATAGATAGCTGGGATGCAGATTGCGAGTTCCTGACCGTTGATAGCGCCCTTGTCGAACAAAGCTACAGCTACGCCAACGCCACCGCCCATGGACATCCATCCGCCGAGCAAAATGGTTGCGGCTTCACCGGGAAGACCGAAGATACCCATGATTGGTCCGAGGCCTGTACCGATTAAAGCGAGGAGACCGGACACGTCCAAGATACGAATGATAACGAAAGCCATCAAAACGTTCGGAATTGTGGAGTGTGTGGCAATGTTCCAGCCTTGAATAGCACCGTTAACGAAAACGTCGGTGACCATTGGTTTAGAGTTTGGACTACTAGACATTATCTCTCTCCTTCTTATTTCTTAGAACGTAATTGGATTAAACGCATGAGGTTGGCACCACATACCTTACCAACGAGAAGAACGCCTAAGCAAACGCCCAAGCTTACTGGTACTGCAGGTTTGCCATCAGCGGCTACTAATGTGAAAAGAACTGCACCGGATGAGAAGAAGTTTGTAATACAAGCATCAGCAGTCATCTGGAAAGCAGCAAAGTTATTGATTTCTCTATCTGTAAGAACGTTGTCGTCCTTTAACTGACGTGTCAAAGCAGCGCCGCCGTCAGTAGATTGAAGAGAAGCAATAAGAGCCAAGCCGGCGGCTCCCGGAACACCAATCAACGGTCTGAGGATCGGAGTAAGTAATTGACGGCAAGCCTTCAAAGCACCAAAGTGATCGAAAATGGTGATCATGGCCAGGGCGAACATAACTGTTGGGACCAATGTTAAAGCGAACATAAAGCCGTCAATAGCACCGGAACCGCCTTTACCACGGAAGTTAGCCATGGCAGTGTGAATACCGTCAGCGTTCTGAGAAACACCGGATACCAACTTACCAAAGCCGCCGTTCAATGTAGTGAAGTCGAAGATACCCCACCAGTGAGTAGATGCGCAAACACCTGAGAAGAAGACAATAGCGATTGCAAGAGAGATGTAATTACCGATGGTAACCTTCTCACTTCTCCAGCCGTCCATTTC
Source organism: Turicimonas sp. TL08 (assembly GCF_054660695.1). Taxonomy (NCBI): domain Bacteria; kingdom Pseudomonadati; phylum Pseudomonadota; class Betaproteobacteria; order Burkholderiales; family Sutterellaceae; genus Turicimonas; species Turicimonas sp. TL08. The sequence continues at coordinate 1,925 of NZ_BAAGDP010000004.1, read as the reverse complement.
AGGTTTTGGAGTATTAGCAGTTGAAGCCATATCAATTCCTGTTAAAAGTAGAGATGAAAAATAGAAGGACTTATTTATATGTGTAATGGAAGAGCCGCAGAATGCGATCTATAAGCCCCCCTTACCGATAGCAAAAAATGCTAACAAGTGAATTATGTAAGTTTTAATTCTTATTATCTATTCAGGTTTTATCTAATAGCATGAGAATTAAAAATTTAAATGTTGAAAGATATATATATCATTCAAAATAAAAAATACTCATATAAAATAAATAGATAGAAAACATTTTGTTTTTTTTAGAGTATTTTATATCTCCATAGTATTAAGCAAATACCCTATGAAAAATTATGAAACTTTCTATTTGAAGAAGTCTTGATAAGGGTTGTTTCTTGAGATTTTTCAGATAGTAAAAGTAGTTTTTATCGCACAAAAAGAAGAAATCTGAGTACTTTTTCTTCCTTTGTCATGAAAGAAATTATTTGATTACTTCTTAATATTTAGAAAGCAATGTATAGAACGGAAACCAGAGTGGTGATTTGCCAGATTGGAAGCTCTGCACTATTATCTTTGTTCTCACTAATCCTGATTATTAAATAGGAGACTAAAAAATGGGCAGACCTTCTGCAGATTATTTCAAAGTCGAAGTTCCTGAAGAACAAAAAAACAGAGCGCTTAAGCCGGGTGACGTTTCTTTAAGAACAATTGAAAGAGTTAACGGAGTATTCCAAGTTACATTCGCCTGGTGTGATATGGTTGGAGTCGTTCATGAAAAAGCTTTCAACCGCGGCGACATCTTCACTAACTTTGATTCTGTACTGAAGACATTCACAGAAACCGGTCTTCCGTTTAACTTGAATGCTAAGAAAGAATTTCACGAAAAGCTTTGCCAATTAGCTACTTTCCTAGTAAAGACAGAAGCTCCCGCTGCTCAGGAAAAGAAATCTGAAGCTCCTGCAGCTGAACAAAAATAATTTCTGCTCAGATTAACGGAATTTCCTTCAAAAAGGCCAATCACTTTTCATCGTGCTTGGCCTTTTCTGCTGTTCTTCCCGATTATAATTTTCGAATGCATGAAGTTTTGTCAAAAAGTTACCGGCAGAAAGTATTACACACCGCAAGGTTAGTTATTCTCTCCTTGCTCTTTTTGTTTCAAGCCGGTTGTTCTATTTTTAATTCTTCCACTATTTCCGGTTATGCACCGGTAGAGTACGACGGCACTCCCGGTTCGAATGTTCTCGAGACAGCCATGTCGCAAATCGGGAAAAAATATTCTTACGGCAAAGCTTCTCCATCTCAAGGATTTGACTGTTCTGGCCTTATTTACTGGGCTTATCAGTCTCACGGTATCGCTGTCCCAAGACGAACTCAAGATCAATCAAAAGCGGGAATAAAAATAAAAAGAGCCGACGCGAAATTGGGAGATATAGTTGTATTTAAAATCGGAAGACGCCTCCATACCGGTCTCGTCGCTGATAAAGGCCGCTTTTTGCATGCGCCCTCTTCCGGCTCTCATGTTCGTTTGGAGTCAATGAACGGAGTCTACTGGAAACCTCGGGTGGTTGGTTTCCGCCGCATCATTTATCAGACCGACCCGTAAAACACCGTCCTTTAGGACGGTGATATAAGGGTCGAATATAATAATTTTTTCAGTCAGGTGTATTCTGTTGTTCAATGTACTGTTTGATAATAGAAATAGGTGCACCCCCACAACTTGCAGCAAAATAAGAAAGAGCCCAGAGAGCATCCCCCATAACAGGCTACGAATGGAGGGATATTTCTTTTTTCGAATAAGACGGCTCGATACTCCTTTCAGAGAATTGACTGAACGAGATATAGAGACTTTAGGTGGGTAAGTAATTAACAAATGAACATGATATTTTTCGCCATCAAACTCTACTAAGTCAGCTTCAAAATCATTACAAACT